>CALJYH010000046.1 GCA_937984095.1 uncultured Gammaproteobacteria bacterium
CTCCTAATGTTTAAACAATCTTAAGGCCAAGGCTACCGATTTTACGGGCAGAGTATCTTTACTAACGCTATCCCGGGGGAATGCCCGCAAAAGACGCTCCCAACCGGCGCAAGCGCCGGTTGGTCCATCCATGGAATCGCTTGGAGCCCGATGCGTCGGACCGCGGCGTCCTGCCTCGCTACACTTTTGCAGGCATTCCCCCGGGGTAGCTTGAGCCAGAGAGGCAACCGAGAACGCTACTTACGACATAAAGGCCGGGTGCTGAAAAAGCATCAATTTTCAAGGGTCAGGCGGCATGGATGCCGCCTGTGGCGAGTCGAGACATGGAAGTCGAGTCTCGCCTTGCCCTTTAAAATTGATGCTTTTTCAGGAAGCCGTAGGCCACCCGGTCAGTCGTAAGTAGCGTTCTCGGTTGCCTTTGTGGAGATGGAATCCTTACGGGATAACTGCACATCGGTTTGAAGGATGAGCAAGTTTGTTATTCGGCGTAGAAGGCGTTTTTGATCCAGTTGAAATCGCTGGTGCCGACGGATTGCTGCTGGATCAGCAGTGCGTCAAAACGCAGCGCATGATGGGCGAGACGCTTATTTGCCGCGAGGTAGAAGAGGGCGGTCTTGATGATTTTACGTTGCTTGCTGCGGGGAATCGCACCCGCGGCACCACCAAAGACTAACGACTTGCGAAATTTTACCTCGATGAAACAGACGGAATCACGATCACGCATGATTAAATCGATTTCGCCAAACCGGCAGCGGTAATTGGACTGTATCAACAGCAGACCGCGCTCTAGCAGGTAGTCCCTGGCCCGATCTTCAAAACGCAATCCTTTGCGAAGACTGATATTCATCGAATTATGGAGGTAGTCCCGGGACCAGGCTCTGGGTGTCTGGAGCTTCCAGTAACTTGGCTCGACCTTTTTCATAGGTTGCCATCATCAGCGATCGTTTCACCCGGCCGTTTTTATCAACTGATAGCTTACCGGTGTTATGCGGCAGTGATTCTTCTGGATTAATCATTAGCCGGCGCAGCGATGGAATCATCCGATAAGCATCGATCCCGAGCGCAAACAGGCGACTGAAGCGTTGGCTTTCATCGGGCCAGAGGCGACTGATTTGCCTGTGGTCGGGATTATCGCGGTTGTCTAGCATCCACGGAATGTCGACGAAAAGGATTTCATCGAGATCGCGATCATCGTCCGGATTAGCGTTACTGGAAGAAATATGAGATGTCGAGTATACGGGCAAATCCTGCGCATGGTGGAACTTGAGTTGCGGTTTGATCAGCCTGGCCTGTCTCGAGTTGCCGGCGATAAATATCATATCGACGTCCTGTCGGCGGCGCGCATCGAATTTGACCTGTTCCTTGATCACTTGCTGCAAAATGCTTTTACGGTGGTTGCTGGTAGTCAGGTTGAGCAGGTTTTTAATTTCCGCCGAATAGTCGTTCTTTTTCGCCGGGTAAATGGTATTGCCGACCACGTGCCCGCCTAGCGACTCGAAGCGTTTACTAAATGCGCGCTGGAGTCGATAGCCCCACTCGGTGTCGGGTACCAGGACAAGCGCGTGATGCCTGTCCTGGGCTAATGCGTAGTCCGCAATCTGTACGGCTTCGTCTTCGGGGCGTAGTCCGAACTGGTAAAGATTTAACCGGGTTTCATTCTGGTCGTTGCCGTAGTTCAAGGTTAAGGTTGGAACCTCTAGCTGTTCACGTTGTTGCAGCAGGTCGATCAGGTCCTTGTCGATCGGCCCAACAATAAAATCGGCACCATTCTGGATCGCCTGCTCGTATTGCAGGTTAAATTCTGCGGGGTCGGTGCTGGCATTGATAATCTCCAGGTTGGCAACCTGCTCGGGATCCTGGTAATAAGCATACAGAAAACCATTCTGGATCGCGTCTGCAACCTTTTCGAGGCGCCCGGAAAAAGGCAACATCAGCGTAATGTGCGTTGGATTAATGTAAATACGCTTGCTTTCTTCGAGCAGGTTGATTGCGTAGTTCGGTGCCGCGGAGTGATCACCATAAAGCTGATACCATTGGTTGATCCAGGGCTCCATTTTTACGGGGAGCATATTCGAACGGCGCGTTATCAGGTTTAACTCCAGCCAACCGCGCACCTCGCTGGTTTGTTGTTCGGCCAGCGCCCGGATCATTGCAGGTTCGGAAATGCGGTTGAGCGCATCCCAGATAAAGTCATGATTTGCCTCAATTTCCTGTGGTGTTTGTAAAAACTGGCTGATTTGCATCCGCAATTTAGCGCTTTCCAGGGGTTTGCCGATCGCAAGCACCCCGCGCGCGCGAATCCTGAGTGCGAGGGTCTTGTAACGGTAATCAATGATCTCTTCGATCTCTGGCAGCGCCAGCAGGCTCTGGTAAATCTTGCCTTCACCCAGGTAACCTCCCGCCCGGATTGTCTCCCGGTATTTCAGGTCCAGCTCTATGATGTCCTGCTCACCGAGTTGATCGAAATAAGGATCAATTTCTTCGTAGAGCTCTCCTTCGTAATACATCAGGGCGACCTTGAGTAGATATGCGGAGCGCTCCGGTTGAGTGCTGGATTGTGCAAGCCTGTCGTACAACACCGCGGCTTCCAGCCACTGCTTGTCAACCTCGTAGTGAAAGGCGCGGATTATGTCTTCTTCGGTTGGCGTTAAAATCTCGCTCGCAGCATCCGGATCTGTGGGTAATGTCGTCCCGCTGCCATCCGAACCAAATTGGCGGCCTGATTCACAAGCGCCAAGTCCCAGGCTCAGTGCCAGCAAAAACAGGATTGAACGAGTCGGTCTCATTAGATGGATCAATTTAGAATAGAAGTGGAGGCCAGGCGATTTTCGTAACAGGCGAATAGTGTACACTCTTTTTGCATGACCGGCGTACTCTATATTGTCGCAACCCCGATTGGAAACCTGGACGATATCAGCCTGCGTGCAATCGCAACCCTCAACACGGTGGATTTGATTGCCGCCGAGGATACCCGCCACAGTAGATACCTGTTGAATCATCTCGGAATTGAAACCCCGATGATTTCCTGCCATGAACATAATGAAAATTCACGCGGCGAGATGTTGCTTAAAAAATTGGCGGCTGGCAGTAATGTTGCTCTGATATCGGATGCGGGAACACCGCTGATTTCGGATCCGGGATACAGGCTGGTACTTGCCGCTCAGCAGGCGGGTATACGGGTTTCACCTATTCCAGGTGCCAATAGTGCGATTGCGGCGTTGAGTGCTGCCGGTTTGCCGACGGAAAACTTTTATTTTTGTGGCTTCCTGTCTTCGCGTACCAAAGAACGTGGTCTTCAACTGCAAGCATTACGCGAAATTCCTGTGACTCTTGTTCTGTTTGAGTCGAGCCATCGTATCGAGCGCCTTACGCAGCAATTAGTGCAGGTATTTCCGGATAAACAGTGTGTGATAGCCAAGGAAATCACCAAATTACATGAAAATTTTATGCGTGGCAGCGCTGCGGAACTGTTGACGCGATTGAAAGATGATAGCGTATTAAGCAAAGGTGAATTCGTGGTGTTGATCGATAATTCAGACGACGCGGCGAGTAAGCAACTGAACAAGGACGACGTTGAAATACTCAAGGTTCTCCTCGAGGAAGTATCCGTCAAAATTGCGGTAAAAATTGCCATGCGTTTGACGGGAAAAAAGAAGAATGAGCTTTATCAGCAAGCACTGCAATTGCAAGATGCATCTGAGTCGAAAATAACGAACTAGCTGCCGCCACTCCCTAAACATTTGATATTTATAACAATAAATCCTCAAGAACCTATTTACAGACTTCTTATCCAGACGATAAATTCATTCCATCGCAGGCTGCATGCACCAACTTGGTCAGTTTCTTGCATTGCAATTCCTAGTGGTATTGAATGGTGGTGTTGATTCAGCAATCATGGCGATGACACAAAAGTGAAATAATTTATGAGCAAATAAATTTATTTTACGAACGAAATTCACAGGTCAACGTCTAAAACTTTACTATGCTTAGTAAGCAAAACCACACAACGAGCCAGAATTAAATTTATCAGGCGGCGCCTGATCAATGAAGCGATTCGCGGGGTGCCGATCCTGATCCGAACTTGGAATAGGTAGCCCAAATGAGCATTTTTGAAAGTTATCGTGAACGATTTGACCAACACCTGCAGGAAGAGTACTCGCTGCAGGAATACCTAGAACTCTGTAAAAAAGACCCCCTGGTTTACGCCACCGCGGCAGAGCGCATGCTGGCCGCAATTGGCGAACCCGAGTTGGTCGATACCTCGCAGGATTCCCGGCTCAGTCGCATATTTTCCAATAAAATGATCGCGCGCTACCCGGCCTTTTCAGAATTTTACGGCATGGAGGAGGCGATCGAACAAATCGTTTCCTATTTCAAGCATGCCGCGCAGGGATTAGAGGAAAAGAAACAGATTCTCTACCTATTGGGCCCGGTCGGCGGCGGCAAGTCATCACTCGCTGATCGTCTCAAGATTTTAATGGAGAAAATGCCGATCTACGCGATAAAGGATTCCCCGGTATTCGAGTCACCGTTGGGATTGTTTGACGTGAATGAAGATGCCGCAATCCTGGAGCAGGATTTTGGTATTTCCAAACGCCACCTGAACAAGATCATGTCACCCTGGGCTGCCAAGCGCCTTATTGAGTTCGGTGGTGATATCAGCAAGTTCAAGGTTGTCAAGATTCAGCCATCGATCCTCAACCAGATCGCTATTGCAAAAACCGAGCCCGGTGACGAGAACAACCAGGATATTTCAGCGCTGGTCGGTAAGGTAGATATCCGCATGCTGGAGCATTATGCGCAAAATGATGCCGATGCCTATAGTTATTCTGGAGCACTGTGTCGCGCCAACCAGGGCTTGATGGAATTCGTAGAAATGTTTAAGGCGCCGATCAAGGTGTTGCATCCACTGCTGACTGCCACCCAGGAAGGTAATTACAACGGTACCGAGGGACTTTCCGCGTTACCGTTTGAAGGTACCATTCTGGCACACTCGAATGAATCAGAGTGGCAGGCATTCCGTAATAACAAGAACAACGAAGCCTTCCTCGACCGGGTTTACATAGTCAAGGTCCCCTATTGTCTGCGCGTATCGGAAGAAATTCGGATTTACGATAAGTTGTTGCACAACAGCTCACTCTCGGAAGCCTCATGCGCACCGAGCACACTCGAAATGTTGGCCCAGTTCAGCGTTTTGTCGCGCCTGGTGGCGCCGGAAAATTCGAGTATTTACTCGAAGATGCGTGTCTATGATGGGGAAAGCCTCAAGGATACAGACCCGAAGGCGAAGTCTTACCAGGAATACCGTGATTATGCCGGTGTTGACGAGGGCATGAGAGGTCTATCTACGCGTTTTGCGTTCAAGATCCTGTCGCGCGTATTTAATTTTGATCAGACCGAGGTCGCCGCAAACCCGGTGCATCTGCTGTATGTGCTTGAGCAACAAATTGCGCGCGAGCAATTTCCTCAGGATTCGCATGATCGTTATCTTGAGCATATCAAGGCCTTCCTGGTACCCAACTATGTCGAGTTTATCGGCAAGGAGATCCAGACTTCTTACCTCGAGTCATACTCGGAATATGGACAGAACATTTTTGACCGCTATGTCACCTACGCTGATTTCTGGATCCAGGACCAGGAATATCGTGATCCGGAAACGGGTGAAAACTTTGGACGAGCATCACTCAATGAAGAGCTCGAAAAAATTGAAAAGCCGGCGGGCATTTCCAATCCCAAGGATTTTCGTAACGAAGTGGTTAATTTCGTATTACGCGCTCGTGCTCAGAACGATGGCAACAACCCGGAATGGGTGAGCTATGAAAAATTGCGTACCGTGATCGAAAAGAAAATGTTTTCCAACACCGAAGAATTATTACCGGTGATTTCTTTCAGCGCAAAAGCTTCCGAGGAAGACGAAAAGAAGCATGCCAACTTTGTTTCGCGTATGGTCGAGAAAGGCTATACCGAGAAACAGGTACGCCTGTTATGTGAGTGGTATCTGCGTGTCCGAAAATCTTCTTAAGCAATGGGTCTGATCCCGAGAAGACTGACATGGCACAACTCATTGACAGACGTCCGAACGCAAAAAACAAGAGCACGGTAAACCGGCAGCGATTTTTAAGGCGTTATAAGAAGCAGATTAAAAAAGCGATTTCGGAACAGATTTCGGAGCGTTCAATCACCAATATCGATGGCGGCGAAAGCGTGTCGATTCCAACGCGTGATATTTCGGAGCCGACCTTCCGCAACGACAAGGGTGGTGTTCGAGAAGGGGTTTATCCTGGTAACAAGGAATTTGCACAGGGCGACAAGATCAAACGCCCGCTCAACCAGGGCCAGGAAAAGGGTCGACGTGCGAGTGATACCGGTGAAGGCGAGGACGAATTTGCCTTTGAAATCTCGAAGGATGAGTACCTCGATATGCTGTTTGACGATCTCGAGTTACCCAACCTGAAAAAGAACCAGTTGCGCAAGATGACCAAGAGCAAAACCGTGCGCGCCGGTTTCACCAGTGACGGTGTACCTACCAACATCAATATTGTGCGATCCCTGCGCTCGGCATTGTCAAGACGCGTTGCCATGGGGGCAGAGCCGAGGCGAGTTCTGCACGAGCTCGAAGCCGAATTGCAGGCCCTGGATCAGGAAGTCGGTGGTGACGAAACTAAACGCCTTGCACTGCAGGAAGAAATCGAAGTTTTACGCGGTCGTATTCGCAAGATTCCCTTCATCGATACTTTCGATTTGCGATTTAACAATTTTGTACAGCGCCCGGAACCTACCTCCCAGGCCGTGATGTTTTGCCTGATGGATGTGTCGGGGTCCATGGACCAGGAAACCAAGGATATCGCCAAGCGCTTTTATATTCTGCTTTATCTGTTTTTAACTCGCAGCTATCGTGACGTTGACGTGGTTTATATTCGTCATCACACCCAGGCCAAGGAGGTCGACGAAGAAGAATTTTTCTACTCGCGTGAGACCGGCGGTACGATCGTGTCGAGCGCATTGGAAATGACCCGCGATATTATCGCCCAGCGTTATCCGCCGACCGACTGGAATATTTATGCCGCCCAGGCTTCTGATGGTGATAACTGGAACGATGATTCCCCGGTTTGCGAACAAATCCTGGCTAAGCAACTGTTACCCCAGTTGCGCTATTTCGCTTATGTTGAAATTACCAAGCGTGATCACCAGGGTTTATGGGATCACTATTCCCGCCTGTTGGAGAGCAATGATAATTTTGCAATGCAACATATACGTGAGTTCGAAGATATTTACCCGGTATTCCGCGAATTTTTCAGGAAACAAACCCAATGAGCGAACCGATCTCGAGCGGAGCAGAATGGACCTTCGAATTGATCGAGGAATACCACGCCGAGATTGCTAATATCGCCGAGGAATTCAAGCTCGATACCTACCCCAACCAGATCGAGTTGATTACCGCCGAGCAGATGTTGGATGCCTACGCCAGTATCGGCATGCCTATCGGCTATAGCCACTGGTCGTTCGGCAAGCATTTTATTCGCAACGAACAACAGTACCGGCGTGGGCACATGGGCTTGGCCTACGAAATCGTGATTAATTCAAATCCCTGCATCGCCTATTTAATGGAAGAAAATACCATGATGATGCAGGCATTGGTGATTGCGCATGCCTGTTTTGGCCACAATTCATTTTTCAAGGGCAACTACCTGTTCCGCGCATGGACCGATGCCGAGGCAATCATCGATTACCTGGTTTTTGCCAAGCGCTATATTAGCGACTGCGAAGAGCGTTACGGTATCGACGAGGTTGAGAATGTGCTTGATTCCTGCCATGCGCTACAGAATCATGGCGTCGATCGTTACAAGCGACCCAACCCGGTTTCAATGCGCGAAGAAAAGGAACGGCTCAAGGAACGTGAAGCCTACCTGCAGTCACAGGTCAACGACCTTTGGCTCAAAACAGTGCCGCAAAAAGAGGCCACGGAAGAGGATATGACGCAGCCGAATTTCCCGGAAGAGCCGCAGGAAAATATCCTTTACTTTATCGAGAAGAATGCACCCCTGCTCGAACCCTGGCAGCGCGAAGTAGTGCGCATCGTGCGCAAGATCGGCCAGTATTTTTACCCGCAACGTCAAACCCAGGTGATGAACGAGGGTTGGGCCTGTTTTTGGCATTATCATATTATGAATACCTTATACGATCGGGGCAGGGTTACCGAAGGTTTCATACTCGAATTTCTGCAAAGCCATACCAACGTCGTGGCACAGCCCGAGTTTGACAGCGAATACTTCAGTGGTATCAATCCCTACGCGCTGGGTTATGCAATGATGACCGATATCAAGCGAATTTGTGTTGATCCGGATGAAGAAGACCGCAAGTGGTTTCCCGACATCGCTGGTTCGAACTGGCAGGAAACACTTGATTTTGCAATGCGTAACTTCAAGGATGAAAGCTTCGTTTCGCAATTCCTGTCGCCGCGACTGATCCGCGAGTTCAAGTTGTTTTCAATTCTCGATGACGAGCAGCTCACGGAACTCGAGGTGACCTCGATTCACAATGATGCGGGTTACCAGCATATACGTCAGGCATTGTCCAATCAGTATAACCTCAGCATGAACGAGCCCAATATCCAGGTTTACAATGTTGATACCCGGGGCGATCGTACGCTTACCCTGCGTCACGTGCCGCACAATGAAATTCCCCTGGCTAATAACCGCGAGGAAGTGTTGAAGCATTTGCGACGTCTGTGGGGATTTGATGTGAAACTCGAAACGCTCGACGCAGAGGGTAAGGTCAAAACTACCGACGAATGCGCTGCCTGACAGGCTTCAACCGCCCTTGATCGGTGGTAGCAGCACTACCTCGTCATCCCCCTGAATGGTGATTTCATCGAAATGATCGCTGGCGACCTTTTCGTCATTCAGAATGACCATGTAGGGTTTATCGGACGGAACCGGAATTTTTTGCAACAGTGCTGCGAGACTGCTGCCCTCGTCGACATCGATCATGCACTTGTTGAAGGAACTACCGGCGGGCAGGTAGTGACGCAGCCCGCCAAACAGGGTGACCGAAATATCCATCACACGGCAATCAAGTAAGTAGCATCAATCGATACCGAGTCGACTCAGTGTATCCCTGGTGGGCACGCCTTCCGCGTCCCAGCCGTTGATTGCATAGTACTCGGGTAACATTTCATCGAGTCTGCATACCAGGCCCTTGCCGGTACCGACATCCGCAGGTTCCTCGAGGATGCGTTTGGGCAGGGTATCGTCTTTCTTGCCAAGGCCTGCTTTCAGGTTGAACAGCTTTTCCAGGTTCCAGATACGTTCACCGGTTTCAACCATCCGCGCCTCGGTGCTCCAGTCGCCTTCACAGACCAGGTCGACTAGTTCACAATAGTCTTCGGTGCCCCAGCCGCAACCGGCCGGGAACAGGCACAGACCACTGGAATCCATGAATGCAACCAGGCGCTGGCTCTCGGCGACGACCTGCGCCTTGCCTTCGATTTCGGTGGTGTCGAAATCGTGTTCGTATGGATCGGCGCGCAGGTGACAGGCGCCACGGTTACTGGTTGCGTAAGCCAATCCCATGCCCTGCATGGAGCGGCCGTCGTAGGCAGCGAATTCCTGGCCCTTGACCGTCATCGACAAATCCGGATGGCCGTATTTCTCACACAGGCGTTTCGAGCCCAAAGCGACATCGGCACCAAAGCCTTCACCCTTACCGACCAGCTCTGCAATTTGGCACAGAGCCTCGGCATTGCCGAATTCGAGTTTGATACCGCCGGTGGTACTTTCATCGATAGCGCCGATGTCGAACAGCTCCATTGCGGCGGCAATGGAGCCACCGAGCGAGATCGGATCCATGCCGTATTCGTTACAGATGAAGCCAGCGAAAGTCGCCGCGTCAATATCGTCTACACCACAGGCGGAGCCAAGCGCATAGGCGGTTTCGTATTCGAGACCACCAGAGGCGCCCTGGTACTCGGGGCGGTCCTTGACCGAGAAATGGGTCGGATCTATTTTACAGATGCGCCCGCAGCCGATGGTGCAGCCGAAGCAGGCGCCGTTGGTAACGATATTGGTGTGACCGTTGGGGTTGGGTGTATGCATGGCCTCGGGATTCAGTTTGTTGGCGCCCTCGAAGCGCACGCTGCGGTTGTTGCGCGTCGGCAGACTGCCGAAGCCGTTGGTCACATCCATCATCGCCAACGTGCCGTCACGCGCCATGCCCTCGCGGTCGTTCATGCGCGCATTGATTTCGTTGATCTTCTGGTAAACCTCTCTGCTGGCCGCAGGTGTGCCGACGGTGCCGCGCACCGCGATGGTTTTGAGGTTCTTGGAGCCCATAACCGCACCCACACCGGAGCGCCCCGCGGCGCGATGCTTGTCATTGACCACGCAGGCGTAACGGCACAGGGTTTCCCCGGCCTGTCCGATGCCGGCAAAGCGCATCAGCGGATCGCCGTACTTCGCTGCGAGGATATCCTCGGTCTCCCATACGGTTTTGCCCCAGATGTCGCCGGCGTCGCAGATTTCGACCTTGTCATCTTCGATATGCAGGTAGACCGGTTTGTCGGATTTGCCTTCGATGATTAGCATATCGTAACCAGCGTTTTTCAGCTCGCCGCCGAATTTGCCGCCAGAGTTGGAACAAGCAATAGCGCCGGTTAGCGCGCCCTTGGTGACTACCGTGTAGCGGCCGCTGGTCGAGGCCATGGTTCCGGTCAACGGACCGGTGGCAAAGATGATTTTATTCTCCGTCGACAGGGCATCCACCGCCGGTTCCATCTCTTCGTAAAGATACTTGCTGCCGAGCCCACGTGAGCCAAGATATGCCTCGGCCCATTCCATGTTAAGCGGTTCAATATCGCAGCTACCCTTGCTCAGGTTGACGCGAAGAATCTTTTGTTGCCAGGCCATCGGGGTTCCTCCGAGAAATTATTGTGTTCTGGGCGTGATTGTATATCCTGCTGGATTGATTTAACACATATAAGCGGCCGTGAAGCGGTCATTAATGAGGTGATAATCAATGATCAGGGTAATCATCGAGCGCGAAATCGTGGAAGGCCTGGAGCAATACTACGAATCTGCGATTGCAGACTTGCTGGGTGTAATGGCCAATGCTGAGGGATATGTATCGGGAGAGTCATCGGTTGAAATTCATCGCCCCAATCGATACGTGGTGATAACGCGATGGATTGACGAAGCGGCCTGGAACCGCTGGTTTCAATCCAGTGAACGGCAGGAGTTATTAAATGCAATCCGGCCATTTTTGCTCAACGAGGAAAAATTTACCCTACTGAAACAGCTCAGTATGCACCGCGATAAGTGGACTACCTGAACTTCAGCACACTACCGCCTGGAACAAAACCCCTGCCAATGTATCCGTAATCAGGTTTTTTGTTGATCTCGGTAATGTGTTCTCGCGGCGGTCCGATCTGCCACCACAACGCAATACTTGTTTTAAGTGTCATGCGGGTGGCGTCCTGTTGTTAACATGGTAATATTGCCGCCAAGTCAGCTGGATAATCGCTGGTTCGTGGTACGAGCTGGAGGAAAGTCCGGGCTCCGCAGGGCAGAGTGCCAGATAACGTCTGGGGGGCGTAAGCCCACGGCCAGTGCAACAGAAAGTACACCGCCAGCCTCGGCTGGTAAGGGTGAAATGGTGCGGTAAGAGCGCACCGCGCTTCTGGTAACAGAAGTGGCAAGGTAAACCCCACTCGGAGCAAGACCAAATAGGAAAACGATGACGCGGCCCGCGTCGTTTTCGGGTTGGTCGCTTGAGGCTGGAAGGCGACTTTCGGTCCAGATGAATGATTATCCTCGACAGAACCCGGCTTACAGGCTGACTATCTATTTTGAGGGGGCGCAATCCATTGCGTCCCCTTAATTTTCAAACCATAAAAATTGTGCAAAAGCGCACAATATTCCCCTCAACTTAATGTATTACTTTAACTATTAGCCCTAAGTATCGGTTTTGGCTGTGTATTATTTTATGAGCTTTAAGTGAATGGGCTAAGTTATTGACGCCATTGAGAAAAAACCAGTATTTGAGCCCCAAATTTACTTGACTTGTGGTAAAAATCAGCCATATTGTGTCTCTAAGTGGGAAAAAGTGGCACGAAGTGTCATATAACGGGTCAAGCGTGCATAAATTTCGAGGGGTTTCCAATTTATCTTTGGATGCGAAGGGGAGAATTGTTCTACCCGCGCGTTATCGCGAACGGCTGCTCGAAATCTGCCAGAGTCAGTTGATCATTACTATTGATACCGATCAACCCTGCCTGTTAATTTACCCGCTTTCCGAATGGGAACTGATCGAAGAAAAAATCGAAGCCCTGCCAAGCTTCAATCCCACTACCCGCCGTATTCAGCGTTTGTTGATCGGTCATGCTACCGAGGTCGAGGTTGATAGCAGTGGCCGAATGCTGCTGTCCAATCCGTTACGAGAATACGCCCAGCTCGGAAAGAAGGTGGTGCTCATTGGGCAGGGCAAGAAATTTGAACTCTGGGATGAATTACTCTGGGCAGAACGCATGGAGTCCTGGCTGGGCGATGGCACCGGAGATGAGATGCCGACGGCGCTAGCGGAATTAACGCTGTGAAGCAGGCGCATGCACCAGTGCTGCACGCCGAGGTTCTGGCGGCACTCGAAATCAAGCCGGATGGTCGTTATGTCGACGGTACCTATGGTCGAGGTGGGCACGCGCATTCGATTCTGGCTGAGCTTGGCGAGCACGGCAGCCTGATTGTTATGGATCGAGACCCGCAGGCGATTGCGGATGCCCACCAGACTATTGGCTCCGACTGTCGGGTTACCATCATCCATGACGACTACGCCAACCTGCACAGCCGAATTGCCGAACTCGATCTGCTTGAGCAAATAGATGGAATCCTGCTCGACCTTGGTGTTTCCTCACCTCAACTCGACGACGCCGGGCGCGGTTTCAGTTTTCAGCATAATGGACCCCTCGATATGCGCATGAATCCCGGCCAGGGCGAGTCAGCGGCAGATTGGCTCGCGCAGGCCGATGAGGCGGAGATCGCGAAGGTACTGTGGGAATACGGCGAGGAGCGTTTCTCGCGCAGGATCGCGAAAAAGATAGTTGAAGTGCGCCAGTCCCGCAAAATCGAAGATACTGCAACGCTGGCCGCGTTAATCAGCGAAATCGTGCCGCGTCCTAAAAACAATCGGCACCCGGCTACCCGTAGCTTCCAGGCTGTCAGGATTCATATCAACCAGGAACTCGAACAGATCCAGCGCCTGCTTGAATCGGTGCTGGATATACTGAAAATCGGTGGGCGCCTGTTGATTATCAGCTTCCACTCCCTCGAAGATCGCCTGGTAAAACGTTTTTTCAAGTCACAGAGCACACGGGGCAAAATTCCCCGTGGCCTGCCACTGCGCGATAGCGAAATTCCGTCCAACATCCGTCTTAAGTTGAAGACGAGAGCTATCAAGGCGGGAGCCCGGGAGCTGGCGTCAAATCCACGCGCCCGAAGTGCGGTACTGCGCATCGCAGAGCGAGCGGCCTGATGAACGGCAAAGCCTGGTTTTCACTGCTGCTAACACTGGTTCTCGGCAGTGCACTGACCGTGATATACGTGAAGCATCAAAGCCGCGTTTTGTTCGCAGATTTACGTAACATCCAGAAACAACAAGACCAGCAAGTTATCGAGTGGGGGCGGTTGCAACTGCAAAACACGACTCTGGCGACGCATAGCAATGTTGAATCCCGGGCCCGCAAAGACTTGAAAATGCGCCTGCCCGAAAACGTCGAACTGGTGCGCTTGCAATGAAACATAGCGATCGCATTAACAAGATCGACGGTGGGGCGATGTTCCTGGGTATGCGTCATAACTTTGTATTGTTGGTATTGATTTCATTGCTCCTCGGCCTGACCACGCGGGCTTTGTATCTACAGCTCGTTGAGCAGGACTTTCTGACCAGCCAGGGAGTTCAGCGACAAATCCGTACCATCGAAACCCCCGCCTATCGAGGCGCTATTCTGGATCGTTTTGGGACCCCTCTGGCGATTAGTACCCCGGTCGATTCGGTTTGGGTCAATCCGAGTGAAATTCTCGAAAACCTCGAAGCTCTGAAACAGGTAACTGGTAAGCTGAAACTCGATTACCGTGCTACGGTATCAATGCTAAAGCAACGCGCCGACCGGGAGTTTGTTTACCTGAAACGCCAGCTTGAACCTGATTTTGCCCGCACGGTTGCAGCTGGAATTGAAGGCGTGTCCCTGCAGCGCGAATATCATCGATACTATCCTGCCGGAGAGGTGGTATCGCACCTGGTGGGATTTACCGATATTGATGACCAGGGCCAGGAAGGACTTGAACTGGCCTACCAGGACTGGTTGCGTGCAGAGCCGGGTGTGCGTCGCGTTATCCGCAACCGTCGTGGCGAGGTTGTCGAGGAACTTGCGCAGGTCAAGCCGGCCGAATCGGGCAAAGATATCTATACCAGTATCGATATGCGCTTGCAGTACATCGCTTATCGTAGCCTCGCACGAGCGATTAAGTATCACGCCGCCAAGGCAGGTTCAGCAGTACTGCTGGACGCTCGCAATGGTGAAATTCTGGCGATCGTAAACCAGCCGTCCTATAACCCGAATCGACGCAGGACGACAGCGACCAAGAAATTGCGTAACCGGGCTCTCACCGATGTATTTGAACCAGGTTCCGCGATCAAACCTTTTACCCTGGCCGCTGCCATTGACCGCGGCCATTACAATCGTGGCAGCAATATTGATACCTCACCAGGTTACATGATGGTCAGCGGACATCCGGTTAAGGACATCCGCAACTACGGCATACTCGATCTCTCCGAAATCCTGAGCAAATCGAGTAATGTTGGCGCATCGCGTATCGCCATGTCGTTAGAAAAAAAGGAGCTGTGGGAGAGTTTTAAAGCCTACGGATTTGGTGAGTTATCCGGCGTGTCTTTTCCGGGGGAGTCGTCCGGATATTTCCGTCATTATAGCCAGTGGCAGTCCCTGGATCACGCAACCATGGGATTCGGATACGGAATGTCGATGTCGATCACCCAGCTCGCGCGCGCCTATGCAGTAATTGCGAACCAGGGACGTTTAGTGGATCTCAGCCTGATTCGAAAAGAACCAGTTCGCAATCCGATGAATGAGATTTCGCGGCATGTCATGAAAACTTCCACCGCGCAGCAAATGATCAAGATGCTGACCGAGGTGGTAGGACCCAAAGGCACGGCGCAGGCGGCCGCAGTCGACGGTTACCAGATTGCAGGCAAGACCGGGACCGCCAAGAAAAGCATTGCCGGAGGCTACCAGCAAGATGATTATGTTGCCGTGTTTGCGGGTATCGCACCAGCCAGCAATCCGCGCCTGGTGATGGCAGTCATGATCGACGAGCCTACACAAAACGGATACTACGGTGGCCTCGTCGCGGCCCCCGTATTCCAGGAAGTGATGTCAAATGCCCTGCGTATTCTCGATGTTCCGCCCGACGATTTGCCGACGTTGGCACGCAGCAAGGGACAGGGGGCATGATGGCAAATACCCATATTCCCGGAATGGCATTGTCGGAACTGCTATCAGGTTTTGCGCTTCAGGATCCCGTGCCGTCGATCAGGATTAGCGATATCGTCAGTAACAGCGCTAATGTTACGACAAATTCAGCATTCATTGCATTGCCCGGTATCAAGTCCAATGGAATCGATTACGCCATAGATGCGGTCAAGGCAGGTGCAGTGGCGGTGATTTATGACGCCTCAGATGAATACAGCCTGCAGCGAATTCCGCTATTGAGCAAGCAGGTCGAAACCCACTGGATCGGTGTTGATCACCTGGAACGTGCCAATGGCCATATCGTTAGTCGTTTCTTCGGTGACCCGGGGCAGGCAATGACGATCATTGGAATTACGGGCACCGATGGAAAGTCAAGTGTTACTCATCTCGTTACCCAGGCCTTGACGCGGATTGGTAAGTCATGCGCCAGTATCGGCACTCTCGGCTACGGCATTGGCAATAACCTGACGCCAGATTCATTGACAACACCAGACGCGGTAAGCCTGCAGTCGCGCTTGCACCAGTTCCAGTTGCAACGCTGCGAGTACGTGGTCATGGAAGTGTCATCGCATGCGTTGGAGCAGTATCGCGTCAACGGTTGCGATTTTGATATTGCAGTGCTAACCAACCTGGGAAGGGATCACCTCGATTATCACGGTGACCAGGACAGTTATGCGGCTGCCAAGGCGCGACTATTTCATGATTTTCAACTCTCTGGGCGCGTGGTCAATGTTGACGATAGTTTTGGACAACAGATAAGCGAGTCAGTTGAGGAAAAATCATTGCTGCGCTATTCGGTTGAATCCGAGGATGAGTGCGAAGCCGAGATAAGGTTGATTGCCAACGAATTGAGCGCAAGCGGTCAGAATATCCGTGCTTCGACCCCGTTGGGAGAAGTGACTGCAGTCACTGCATTACTGGGCCATTTCAATGTCGAAAATACGCTTGCCTGTATTGCCACTCTGGTGGCACTGGGGCTCGATTACAATCAACTCGAACTCGCAGTTAAAGACTTAAAACCGATTCCCGGTCGCATGGAAAAATTCGCTGGCAAGCCCGACAGCGCGGCAGCAGTGATCGACTTTGCTCATACCGAGCAGGCTTTGCGCGCCTGCCTCAGTGCCTGTCGAGAACATGCCGGCGGATTACTCTGGTGTGTATTTGGCTGCGGTGGCGATCGTGACCAGGGCAAGCGCAGCGGCATGGGACGTGCCGTGGAAGAACTCGCGGACCGGGTGATTGTTACCGACGATAACCCGCGTAACGAGTCACCCGAAAAAATCGTCAGCGAAATTCTGGCGGGTATGAAACGACCCGGGCAGGCCTGCGTTGTGCATAATCGTCAGGCGGCTATCGAATATGCCCTGTCGCAAGCGGCTCCTGAAGATCTCGTCGTGATTGCGGGCAAAGGGCACGAACAGGAACAAATAGTCGGTAACGAACGCCGCCCGTTTAGCGATCGTCATGTGGTTAGTCGAATTCTGCAGGTGAGCCATGATTAGCATGTCGTTACCAATGCTGGCGGAAAAACTCGGGGGAAGTGCCAGCGGTCTGCAGGATATTATGTTTTCCGGGGTCACGATCGACAGCCGCAAATCCTGTGATGGGAACCTGTTTGTTGCTATTAAGGGCATTAATTTCGATGGCCATAACTTTGTCGATCAGGCCTACCAGAGCGGCGCAGTTGTAGCATTGGTCGAACAGCGGCAGCAGTGTGATATCGCGCAGATCGAAGTAGCCGATTGCAAGCAGGCGATGGCGCAGTTGGCTAGATACTGGCGTCGGCAATGCAATACCTGCGTGGTTGCGCTTACCGGCAGCAACGGTAAAACCACTGTCAAGGAAATGCTATACCAGATTTTGTCGAAACAGGCCGCGACACTTGCCACCCGCGGAAATTTCAATAATGACATCGGTGTCCCGCTGACATTATTCGAACTGGAACAGAATCATGATTTTGCCATTATCGAGATGGGCGCTAACCATCGCGGCGAAATCGCAAATCTAGCCGAAATTGCCGAACCCGATATTGTCTACGTAAATAATGTTGCGGCTGCACACCTGTCGGGATTTGGAGACGTGCAGGGCGTAGTCGAAGCCAAGGGAGAGCTCTACGCTTATTGCACGGATCAGCAGAGAGCATTGTTTAACGTCGATGAAGTGGCCAGCCATTACTGGAAAGACCTTTGTTGTGCGCAGATACAACTTAGCTGTGGCCTGCAAAATGAAGCCGATGTGACTGCCACCTGGTCAGTCGAAGGAGAAAGCCTGAAAGTCGAATTTACTTATCAGGATGAAACCCATGGCTGTGAGCTTGCTGTCATCGGTGAACATAATGTCCGCAATGCGCTAGCAGCGGTATCGCTAGCGATTCTCTGTGGCAGGGACTTTAGGGCGTCGGTAGATAATCTGGCTGGATTTTCGGGGGTGAAAGGACGCTTGCAAATGTTACCCGGTCCCCGCGGTAGTCGTCTGATCGACGATAGCTACAATGCGAATCCCGATTCGCTGGAAGCAGGCGTTAAGGTGCTATGTTCATTGCCGGGATCAGCCTGGTTGGCACTTGGTGACATGGGGGAATTAGGGGAGGCTGCGGAGGCATTGCATCGCGAGGCCGCACAGACCGCTCGTAGCAACGGCGTAGAAAAATTTTTTGGCGTTGGCGAAATGAGTTGCATTGCCAGTGAAGAATTTGGCGACGGTGGCTATTGCAGCGAACGCATTGATGAAATGGCGGAGATCATCCTGTCGCAAATACATCAGGGCGTTAACCTGCTGGTCAAGGGCTCACGAGCCGCCGGAATGGAGCGACTGGTTGCCATGCTAAGCCAGTCCATGAACCGAGGCGACGTCAATGCTGTATAGCCTGTCGGAGTACCTCACGCAGTTCCACAGTGGCTTCAATGTATTCCAGTACCTGACGATGCGCACCATCCTGGGCGTGCTCACCGCGCTCGTGATTTCTCTGATTGTCGGACCGACAATGATCAGTTATCTGAGCAACTCCAAGATAGGGCAGAGTGTGCGCGACGACGGCCCGGAGAGTCATCTGTCCAAGGCTGGTACGCCTACCATGGGCGGTGCGCTAATCCTGGTTGCCATTGTTGTCAGCACCGTGTTGTGGAGTGATTTGTCATCGCGCTTCGTATGGATAATCCTTTTTGTCACGATTGGCTTTGGTGCAATCGGCTGGATCGATGATTACAAAAAGATCGTTTTTGGCAACTCCAAGGGTTTGTCGGCAAAAGCCAAAATTTTCTGGCAATCGGTAATCGGGCTGAGTGCTGCGTTGGCGCTATTTCACACTGCACAGTTTCCAATCGAGACTCAACTGATTGTTCCCTTTATCAAGAATATTCTGTTTGATCTGGGCTGGTTATATGTGGTGCTGGCTTATTTTGTGATTATCGGTAGCAGCAATGCGGTCAACCTGACGGATGGACTCGACGGTCTTGCGATACTGCCAACCGTGTTGGTCGGAGGCGCCCTTGGCGTTTTTGCCTACCTGACGGGAAACTTTAACTTTTCCAATTATCTTGGTATTCCCTACGTACCGGGGGTCGGGGAAATGGTGGTTTTTTGCGGCGCACTGGTCGGGGCCGGCCTGGGGTTTCTATGGTTTAACACTTATCCGGCCCAGGTCTTCATGGGTGATGTCGGCGCGCTCGCGCTGGGCGCCGCACTGGGCACACTGGCGGTAATCGTGCGTCAGGAGCTCGTGCTTTTTATCATGGGCGGCATCTTCGTCGTGGAAACAGTTTCGGTGATGCTGCAGGTGGCATCATTCAAATTAACCGGGCGCCGTATATTTCGTATGGCGCCATTGCATCATCATTACGAGCTCAAGGGCTGGCCGGAGCCCCGCATTATCGTGCGCTTCTGGATTATTACCGTGGTGCTGGTGCTGATTGGCCTTGCGAGTTTAAAGATCCGGTAATGTTAAGCGTGAACCAGCAAAAGACAGTACTGCAAGATATCAACTACCTGGTAGTAGGGCTCGGGGTAACCGGATACTCGGTTGCGCGCTATTTGCTTGGGCATGGGTACCGATGCAGGATCCAGGATACGCGTGAACTGCCGCCTTTTCTGGGTAAACTAATTGCCGAGTTCGACGAGATTGATTTTAGAGCTCAGGCACTCGATATCGACCTGATCGGATGGGCCGATGCGCTGGTGGTCAGTCCCGGGATATCGATTCGGCAGGAAGCAATCCAGCAGGCCCTTGATCTCGGAAAGGTAGTGCTCGGCGATATCGAGTTGTTTGCAGGTTTGGTAGACAAGCCTGTTATCGCGATCACCGGTTCCAATGGAAAGAGCACGGTTACGACCCTGGTCGGCGAAATGATCAGGCGTGACGATAAGGCAGTTGCTGTCGGTGGCAACATCGGTACTGCTGCGCTGGATTTGCTTGAACAGAATCCTGATTTCTACGTGTTGGAGCTGTCGAGCTATCAACTCGAAACGACAACTTCGCTGCAACCCCGGGTTTCTGCCCTGCTTAATCTCTGTGAAGACCATCTCGATCGTTACGCGGGATACCCCGAGTATATCCAGGCCAAATTAAGTATTTATGATAACGCCAGTGTGTGCGTCAGCAATCTAGATGATGAAGTAACGCGGCATGACGCCCGGGATATCTGTTTTAGCCTGAACCCTGACTCGGATGCCGAATTCAGGTTGCTTGAGAAAGATGGGCACTGGCTGGCACATCGTGATGAGTGCTGGATAAACGTTAACGATATCAAGTTGAGCGGGCGCCATAACTGGGCCAACTGCCTGGCAGCAATGGCGATCGCGCATAGCGTTGGCATCTCCAGAAAGGCCATAGTTACTGCAATGGAAGAGTTTGCTGGCATTCCCCATCGCGGCCAGTGGGTTGCTGAAATCGATGGCGTCGAATGGATCAATGATTCCAAGGCAACCAATATTGGCGCCGCCCAGGCGTCGATCGAAGGACGCGAACGCCCGGTTATATTGATAGCCGGTGGCCAGTCGAAGGGTGCCGATATGGCGATCATGTCGGAGACGATAAGAGCAAAAGTCAAGCTGGCATTATTGCTTGGAGAGGATGCTTCTCTGCTGCAACAAGCCTGGCAGGACGTGACCCGAATCGAGCGGGTTCGCGATATGCAGGCAGCCGTGCAGCGCGCTCACGAGATCGCCAGGAGTGGCGATTGCGTGCTGCTGGCACCAGCCTGTGCGAGCTTTGACATGTACCCGAAATTTGAAGCGCGCGGAGACGATTTCATGCGGCGTGTTAAGGAGTTGAGCGATGACTAGTCAGGCAATCAGAAGTAACAACGCAGCTGTAAAACCTGGGTTTGATCTAGCACCGGAATATGACCGTGTCACGATGTTGCTCTACGTGACGCTGATCAGCATCGGTCTGGTGATGGTGGCTTCGGCATCGATCGGCATTGCGGATCAGCAAAACCACGATCCGTTCTATTTTGCCAAGCGCCAGTTTTTACGAATTTTACTGAGCATCGCCCTGATGTGGTTTGCCTGCAAAATCCCGCTCGAGGTGTGGAAGAAAAATGGCATGGTGCTGATGCTGGGCTCGATTATTCTGCTTGCCTGCGTATTGATTCCTGGAGTCGGTCATACTGTTAACGGGAGTACGCGCTGGCTTAATTTTGGTGTGTTTACGTTCCAGGTCTCGGAAGTCGCCAAACTATTTCTCGTTATTTACCTCAGTGGCTACCTGGTTCGGCGCAGCGAAGAAGTGCAAACCAATACCATGGGATTTATCAAACCGATGCTGATTCTCGCGATGGCGAGTGGCTTACTGGTGCTGGAGCCCGATTTTGGCGCAGCCGCGGTGCTGCTGATGACCGGGCTCGGATTGATGTTTCTCGGTGGCGTGCGCTTTGGGCAATTCATTCTGTTCGTCATTGGTACGCTTTGTATTATGGGCCTGCTGGCAGTTTCCTCGCCTTATCGGCTCGCACGTATCACATCGTTTATCGATCCATGGGCCGACCCCTTCAACAGCGGTTTTCAATTGACACAATCTCTAATCGCAATCGGCAGTGGAGGTTGGTTCGGAACGGGTCTCGGCGGCAGTATCCAGAAGCTGTTTTACCTGCCCGAGGCGCATACCGATTTTATGTTTGCAATTTTTGCCGAAGAATTCGGCGTTGTCGGACAGGTCTTTTTGATCAGCTTGTTTGCCCTGCTCGCGCTGCGTTGTTTTTCGATTGCTAAAATGGCGTTGCTTAAACAAAAGGCATTTGGTGCCTACCTGGCCTACGGGGTCGGGCTGCTGATTACGCTACAGGCGGCGATAAATATCGGTGTCAATATGGGTGCCTTGCCGACCAAAGGATTGACCTTACCTTTTATCAGTTACGGAGGTAACTCCATTCTGAGCATGTCTTTTGCGGTGGGGCTGGTGTTGCGGGTCTACTACGAATGCCGGGTTGGTGAAAGTGGCAAGAAGCAGCGCCGGCGAGCGATGGACCGCCCATGAGCCAGGGTTTGCAAAAACCGATCCTGGTGATGGCGGGTGGTACCGGGGGCCATGTTTTCCCGGCGCTGGCAGTAGCCGAAAACCTGCGCCAGCGCGGGGAAAGTATTATCTGGCTGGGTACCCGCTCCGGCATCGAGGCACGGGTCGTGCCAGCGGCAGACTTCGCGATTGAGTGGCTGAACGTGCAGGGGTTACGCGGCAAGGGAATGATGACACTTATCCTGGCGCCTTTTCGATTGCTGCGTGCATGCTGGCAAGCGTTGTGGCTTATGCGCCGTATTCGACCAAAGGCGGTGCTGGGTATGGGTGGATTTGTATCCGGGCCGGGTGGTTTGATGGCCTGGTTACTTAATATTCCCCTGTTTCTGCATGAACAGAATTCGATTATCGGTTTGACTAATCGAATTCTGAGCCGCTTTGCAACCCGTAACTACGCGGCCTTCCCGAATGTCGCCAGTTCGGTCCCGCGTTGCGAGTGCATTGGTAACCCGGTACGCGCCAGCCTGGCCGAGCTGGAGGAACCGGGTGTACGACTGCAGGCGAGAATCGATGCGCCGATGCAGTTGCTGGTCATCGGCGGTAGTCTGGGGGCTATCGCATTAAACCGCATTCTGCCGCAGGCGATCGCCTGTCTCGATCGTGACCAGCGTCCACGGGTCAAGCATCAATGTGGTGACAAGCATTTACAACACTGTCAGCAAAACTATCTCGATGCCGGTGTCGATGCTGAAGTGATTAGCTTTATCGAAGATATGCAACAAGCCTATAGCTGGGCAGACCTGGTGGTGTGTCGGGCCGGGGCCCTGACGATTGCGGAACTAACCGCGGTCGGTTTGGCATCCTTACTGATTCCGTTCCCTTATGCGGTCGATAACCACCAGTACCACAATGCGCGTTTCCTGGAACAAAACGGAGCGGCACAAATTCTCCCGGAAGCGGATTTAAGCGCTGAAAACCTGGCGCTCAAGTTAAAGTTCTTTCAACAGAATCGGCGCGCACTGGTGGAGATGGCGATCAATGCCCGCGCCCAGTTCAAATCCGACGCGGCCGACCGCCTGGCTACAGGGATACTGGCGGGAGCGATGTCATGACAGTGAGTTCAAAGCACTTCATGCGGCGCATTCGCAACATTCATTTCATCGGCATCGGTGGTGCTGGAATGAGTGGTATTGCCGAGGTGTTTCATAACCTGAATTATCACATCAGTGGCTCGGATATCGCCGACAACGCTATGGTCAGGCATTTGCGTGATGTTGGTATCGATATCGCCATCGGGCATCGCAGTGAAAACGTCGCCGAAGCCCATGTCGTCGTGGTTTCTAGCGCAATTGATGACGACAATCCAGAAATCGAGGCCGCACGCGAAATGCGTATTCCGGTCGTCAGGCGTGCCGAAATGCTGGCCGAACTGATGCGCTTCCGGCGTGGCATCGCGGTTGCAGGTACTCACGGAAAAACCACCACCACCAGCCTCGTGGCGAGTGTGCTCGCTCGGGGCGACATCGATCCAACTTATGTGATAGGTGGCAAGCTGATTAGTTCTGGCAGTCATGCCCGGCTAGGCCTGAGCGATTATCTGGTTGCCGAAGCCGATGAAAGTGATGCTTCGTTTCTCTACCTGCAGCCAATGATGTCGATTGTTACCAATATCGATAATGATCATCTTTCAACTTATGAAGGCGACTTCGAACGACTCAAACAGGCCTTTATCGAGTTTCTGCATCACCTGCCTTTTTATGGACTTGCCGTACTGTGCCTTGATGATCAGGTGGTACGCGAAATAATGGGTGACATTGCGCGCCCGGTCCTGACCTATGGTGAGTCCGAAGATGCCGATGTCCATATTACCGATATTGTCGCCAAAGGTGCCAGAACCTGCTTCAGTGTCAGGCTTCCCGACGAGCCTGAGTTGCTGAATATCGAACTCAACCTGACTGGTAAACACAACGTGCTAAACGCTACCGCGGCAATCAGTATTGCCTGGGAGCTGGGAGTCTCGCCGGCGGCAATTGTTGAGGCACTGGCCGATTTCTCCGGAATTGGTCGGCGCTGCGAGATTAGCGAAAACCTGCAGGTTGCCAACGGCAGGATCATGCACATTGATGATTATGGGCATCATCCCAACGAAATTGCCGCAACCCTGGCCGGGATTCGCGCCGCCTGGCCGGAGAAAAGACTCACTGTGTTGTTTCAGCCACATCGGTTTACCCGTACGCGTGACCTGTTCGAAGATTTTACCCAGGTGCTGGCCGACGTCGATCAATTGATCTTGCTCGAGGTGTATCCCGCAGGTGAAGCCCATATCAAGGATGCCGACGGACGCGCACTGGCGCGTTCAATTCGAAATCGGGGCAAGGTCGATCCGGTATTCGTAGAGGAACTGGAAGGCCTCGACGAAGTAGTCGACAAGATTTTGCAGGATGAAGATATATTCCTGACCCTGGGTGCCGGGAGTATCGGTGCCTGGGCGGCGGAGTTTCTGGCGCAACATCAGCCAGCAGGGAAGGGAAAATGAACGTGGCTAGTAACCATTCTATCAAAGGTAAATTGATGTTTGACGAACCCATGTCAAAGCACACTAGCTGGCGCCTGGGTGGACCCGCGGATCGTTACTACATTCCCGCCGATTTGCAGGATCTGCAGAATTTTCTGGCGGGACTCGAACTGGACATCGATATTCTCTGGATCGGTCTTGGCAGTAACCTGTTGGTACGTGATGGTGGTTTCCGTGGACAGGTGATCGCGCCACTAAATTCTCTGAGAGAAATACGCCTGGATCCAGACGAACTCCTCTATGTCGAGAGTGGAGTCAGCTGCGCCAAACTCGCCAAGTTCTGCCAGAAACAGGGACTCGATGGCGCTGATTTCTTTGCCGGAATTCCTGGTACGATCGGTGGCGCTCTAGCGATGAACGCGGGCGCGTTTGGTGGTGAAACCTGGGCCATGGTAGAGCAGGTAGTCATGATTGACCGAGCAGGAAACCTGATCGAACGGAGTCCTGCTGAATTTGAAGTGAACTATCGGCACGTCTGCTTGCCGCGACAGGAATGGTTTGCCGCAGGACGGTTTCGTCTGGCAGCAAGAACGCCGGGTGTGCCTTCCAACATCCGTCAGTTGTTGCAGCAGCGTAATGCCACGCAACCCATTGGTCTGCCTTCCTGCGGCTCGGTTTTCAAGAATCCAGAGGGAAAGCATGCCGCACAGCTAATCGAAGCAGCGGGCCTCAAGGGTTATTGCCTGGGCAGCGCCTGCGTCTCGGATAAGCATGCCAACTTTATCATCAGTAATAGCGACACCACGGCGAGCGATGTCGAGGCACTGATCGAGCATATTCGTGACACTGTAGCGTCTCAATTTGGCGTCAGTCTCGAGCCTGAAGTTCATATCGTGGGGGAAGCCCTGTGAGCATTGTGCTGCAAAAGCCGTCGCCGGACACAGCTGCAAAATGCGGCCGGGTGGCGGTTCTAATGGGCGGGCAATCTGCCGAGCGTGAGGTTTCGCTCAAAAGTGGCAACGCTGTTTACCAGGCCTTGCTTGCCGCCGGCGTCGATGCATTTCCAGTTGATTTACAGGCGCATGCTTTCCACCAGCTTGCAGATCTTGAGGCTGATCGTGTTTTTAATGTACTGCATGGTCGTGGCGGTGAGGATGGCACCATTCGAGCGCTACTCGATTTTCTCGACATACCCAGCACCGGAAGCGGCGTATGTGCGGCTGCGTTAACCATGGACAAGGTCCTGACCAAAAAGGTGATTCGCTGCAGTGGTATTCCAACTCCGGATTTTATCGAACTGCGCAATGAAGCCGATTGTGAGCGTTTGCTTGGCGATCTGGGCTTACCGGTGTTTGTAAAACCTGTGCTGGAAGGGTCAAGCATCGGCATGACGCCAGTGCATCATGAAAGCGAATTGTTATCCGCCTGGAAATCCGCCCGAAGTTTTGGAGCTGTTTTCGCCGAGCAATTCATCGATGGTACTGAATACACCGCCGGATTTATTGGCGGGGAAGTTATGCCTCTGATCAAGCTGGAGACGCCGCACGAATTTTACGATTACGATGCCAAGTATTTAGCCGATGACACTATTTATACCTGCCCCAGCGACCTCGATGATGACAGCGTCGCCGCGATTAATGAAATGGTACTCGAGACTATTCGCGCCACCGGAGTATCTGACTGGGGCAGGGTGGACTTGATGATGGATAAGGAGCAACGACCCTGGGTGATCGAGGTCAATACGGTACCCGGAATGACTGATCATAGCCTGATTCCAATGGCCGGCAGGGCCGCCGGACTGGAAATGCCTGAACTGGTTGTAAAGATCCTCGAAGCAACGCTGGCAGGAGATGATAGCAATGGCTAAGGTCCGCAAGCAGAGTAACCAGGCAAAACGCAATACGCCGGCATCGACGTCAAAGTCATTCCAGTGGCGTAAATCTTATAACTGGGTATTTTTATTATTGCCACTGAGCCTCGGGGGCGTTTATCTCAGCCAGGCAGAACAGCTACTTCCAATTCGAACGATACAGCTCTCCGGGACCTTTGAAAACCTGGAGCAACAGGAGGTTGAGTCGACTTTGCAACAGTACCTTGGCCAGGGATTCTTTTCATTTGATATCCACCACCTGCAGCAAACCCTGCATGAAAATTCATGGACAGAGCTGGTCTCGGTACGCAGGATTTGGCCTGACAAATTGAGGATCATGATCAAGGAAAAAAAGCCGGTGGCTCGCTGGGATGAACAACACCTGCTGAGTGATTCGGCCAGTGTTTATCTGGCGGATACAGGGGCTTTCAGCCATCTGCCGATCGTCCATGCGGCCAACCATCCCCCCGCCTGGGTATTGCAACAGTTTTATCGCCTGCAAACCCGATTCAACAGTGTCGATGAGCGTTTGATGGCGCTGCAGGTAGATAGCCGCGGCGCACTCGACGTTGAATTGATCAATGGTTTGAAAATCAAACTGGGGCGGAAAGATATCGATCACAAGATCGACCGCCTGGTCAGCATTTACATGCAGCAAATCCTGCCCCGGCGTGAGCAGATCCAACGACTGGATTTACGTTACAGCAATGGTTTCGCTGTAGCCTGGAAAAAGGAAGCCCTACAGGGCAGCGACAAAGCATCAATCTGGAGTAATGGTAATGTCTAAAAAGACATCGGGAAACCTGATCGTAGGTCTTGATATCGGAACCTCAAAGGTGGTTGCGATCGTGGGCGAAGTCACGGTCGAGGGCGATATCGATATCATCGGAATCGGTACGCAACCCTCGCGCGGTTTAAAGAAAGGCGTTGTAGTCAACATCGAATCAACCGTGCAGTCGATTCAACGCGCGGTGGAAGAAGCAGAATTGATGGCAGGCTGTCAGATCCGCTCCGTATACGCGGGCATTGCCGGCAGTCATGTTCGCAGTATCAATTCGCATGGCATCGTTGCGATCAAGGAAAAAGAAGTTACTCCGGCAGATGTTGCCCGCGTTATCGATGCCGCCAAGGCGGTAGCCATTCCGGCTGATCAACGAATTCTGCACGTGTTGCCGCAGGAATTTGTAATCGATAGTTCCGAAGGAATTCGCGATCCGATCAGCATGTCTGGAGTGCGGCTCGAGGCCAAGGTGCATCTGGTCACCGGCGCGGTGAGTGCAGCACAAAATATTATCAAGTGTGTGCGTCGATGTGGCCTTGAGGTCGACGATGTAATTCTGGAGCAGCTGGCCTCCGCCAGCTCGGTATTGACCGACGATGAAAAGGAACTGGGTGTGTGCCTGGTCGATATCGGCGGGGGCACCACCGATATCGCGGTGTTTTCGGACGGTGCGATTCGCCATACCGCGGTCATCCCGATCGCCGGGGACCAGGTCACCAACGATATTGCGGTGGCGTTACGTACGCCAACCCAGTATGCCAACGATTTGAAGGTCAAGTATGCCTGCGCCTTGCGTCAGCTGGCGGCGGATAACGAAACCATCGAGGTTCCCAGCGTTGGTGATCGCGAACCCCGACGCCTGGCCCGGCAAACCCTGGCAGAGGTGGTGGAGCCGCGTTACGAGGAATTATTAAGCCTGGTGCAGGCGGAATTACGCCGCAGTGGGTTCGAAGAGATATGTGCCGCCGGGGTCGTGTTGACCGGGGGCAGTTCGAAAATGGAAGGTGCAATTGAACTGGCGGAAGAGATTTTCCATATGCCGGTTCGACTGGGCTATCCACAGTATGTATCGGGATTGGTCGATGTGGTACGCAACCCGATTCATGCGACAGGTGTTGGATTGTTGCTGTTTGGAAACAGGCAACAATCCGGCTTGTCCGGTTATCAACTGGACGATCACAATGAAGCCGGTGTTTTGGCGAGAATGAAAAGCTGGTTTCAGGGTAATTTTTAAATAACGCAAGAGGACTAAAAAATGTTTGAACTGATGGATTCACACTCCAAAGACCCGGTTATCAAAGTCATAGGTGTCGGTGGAGGCGGCGGTAACGCCGTCCAGCACATGGTTTCGGCGGGTATTGAAGGCGTCGAATACATGTGTGTTAACACCGACGTACAGGCACTCAAGAAGATGGATGTGCGAACGTCAATGCAAATTGGCGCTAGCATTACCAAGGGACTCGGCGCTGGTGCCGATCCCGGTATTGGCAGGCAGGCTGCGCTTGAAGATCGCGAGCGTATCCAGGAAATGATCGAGGGTTCCAATATGCTCTTTGTCACCGCTGGAATGGGCGGCGGCACGGGCACCGGGGCGGCGCCGGTTATCGCCCAGATTGCCAAGGAAATGGGAATCCTGACGGTTGCCGTGGTAACCAAACCCTTCGGATTTGAACGTACCAAGCGGATGTCTCAGGCCGATGTGGGGATCAAGGAGCTTTCCATCGTGGTCGATTCATTGATTACGATTCCGAATGACAAGCTAATGCCTGTGTTGGGTAAGCAGACATCGTTGCTGGAAGTGTTCGGAAAGGCGAACGACGTATTGCGCGGAGCGGTGCAGGGTATTGCCGAGTTAATAACCTGCCCGGGTTTGATCAACGTTGACTTTGCGGATGTACGTACGGTTATGTCAGAAATGGGTATGGCGATGATGGGCACGGGGTCTGCCACGGGCGATAATCGCGCCAAGGAAGCGGCCATGGCGGCTATCGCGTCACCGCTGCTCGAGGATATCAATATATCTGGCGCGCAGGGGATCCTGGTTAATGTCACTGCAGGCCTGGATCTTGCGATTGGAGAGCTCGACGATGTTGGTACCGCCATAACAGAACTGGCATCGACTGACGCCAACGTCGTCGTCGGCACCGTGATCGATTCGAATATGAATGATGGCGAGTTGCGAGTCACCATGGTCGCGACGGGGCTTGGTGCGGATAAGGTTCTTGCCGAAATGCCGGTTTCCGCGATTCAGCCAGAAAGCAATGGCGAGGTCGATTACAAGAAGCTGGAACGACCGACTGCGATTCGCAAGAAAATTGTGGGTGATAGTGTCGAGATGCCCGAAGACAAGGAAAGCATGGAATACCTGGAAATTCCGGCATTTCTGCGACGCCAGGCAGATTGAACGGCAATTCCTCTTGCCAGGAGATGGGTTCAGGGACGAACCACTCCATGCTCCTTTCCGAAAACGCTCTCGTTATGAGCGATACGGTTTCGCTACCTGCACAGCTACTTGTGGCCGAAGGCTCCTATTTCAAATGTTTTCGACATCCGACCAAAGCGTATTATTGCATTAAGATTTTGCGCCCGGAACATGATCCGGGTTATTTCCGGCGTCGCGTAAATTATTTCTCGAGGCTGCAACGACGCGGAATATATATGGAACATATCGCTGCATTTCATGGACTGATTGATACCAGTCTGGGCAAAGGTGCGATCTTTGAAATGGTACTGGATGACGACAAGCGGATATCAAAATCGCTGGACTATTATCTGGCGCAAAATGATAGACGTTTTAATAGCTGGGTCATTGAACAGATAGGGGCCTTGAAACAGTGCCTCTATGACCAGTGGGTTACCTGTTACGATCTGAATCCGACTAATATTCTGGTTCAGCGCCTTGGCTTCGACGAGTTTCGCCTGGTTGTGATAGATGGCATCGGTCATAACCAGTTTATTCCACTGGCTAGCTATAGCAGGATACTGGCACGTAAAAAACTAATGCGGGTCTGGAACAGACGCTATCAGCAATGGTATGCCGCCTACCCAGCCGTACTCAGATGCTTAAAACCATACCTGATGGCCTGACGCCAGGTAGCGTTTGCCGATTGAATTTTCTGGATTTCCCGAAACGCCTGCCGCTCGGTTACTAATCAGTCTTTGTCAAACTTTGACTTGAACCACTGGTCGATCGAAAACAATCCACCACCGTACAGAATACTGACCAGTAACATTGTTCCATAAAGATAATGCCAAACCAGGCCGGCTCCTTTAGCAAGGGTTGCATAGTAGGAAACCACCGCGATGATATTGATGAACGAAATTGCGATTGCGGTGAGGCGAGTGCCGAGCCCGGCGATTAAAAAGACCGGGAATACAAGCTCTCCGAAAGTCGCAAGGTAAGCGGCGAGTTCGAAATTCAGCAGTGGTACCTGGTATTCGTATTCGAACAGCACCAAAGTGGTTTCCCAGTCACCAATCTTGTGCATGCCGGATTTTAAAAAGACCCATGCAACATACAGTCTGACAAACAGCAGGAACGGCGATTGCAGCTTCGACAATAAACCGTTGATCGTTTGGACCGGCGTACTTAACTTTTCAATTGACCCCATTTTTTGGTTCTCCAGAATTATTATTTACGTTTGTAGCTGGTTTGAACCGAAGCCGATTAAAAAGTTCACAATACTTGCAGTGATTATATTGCCGCTATCCTCTCAGCTTGTGCGCGCAGGCTCCCAAGCGCCGACTCGGTGTCTGCGAGCTTACTCTTTTCCTTGTTGACCACGTCTTTTGGTGCACGCGAGATAAAGTTTTCATTCGCGAGCTTTGCGCTGATACGTTGCGCATCCTGTTCCAGCTTTTCGATATTCCTTTGCAGGCGCAGGAGTTCAGAGTTTTTATCGATGAGTCCGGCGAGTGGAATCAAAAGTTGCATTTCTCCTACGAGCGAAATGGCGGATTCCGGAGCCTGGGCATCTTGCTCCAGCCAGTCAATGGATTCCAGCTTTGCCAACGACATCAGAAGTGAGCGATTGGCTTCGATGTTTTGGCGATCCTGCTCATCTCCATTCCGGCAGATTACCGGTAATAGCTTGCCTGGTTTTATGTCCATTTCGGAGCGGATTTGACGCACCCCCATGACAAATGTCTTTACCCATTCCAGTTCAACCAGCGCCGCGTTGTCAATCAGTGCCGGGTTGGCCTCGGGGTAGGGGCGGCGCATTATTGTTTCGCCCTCGATCCACGCCAGCGGTGCGACACGTTGCCAGAGCTCTTCGGTGATATAGGGCATGATCGGGTGTAACAACCGCAGTATTGATTCGAGTACTGTAACCAGTGTATGTCGGGCCGCTTTTTTCGCTGCAACCGGGTAATCATCTGTATAAAGTACCGGTTTAGATAGTTCGATGTACCAGTCGCAATAGTCGTTCCAGACAAATTCATAGAGATCGCGGGCTACCAGATCGAAGCGATAATTATCGATATGCCTGGCGACATCCCCGCTTACCTGCTGCAGGCGCGAGATGATCCAGCGGTCTGATAACGTCGAGGTGCCCGCGGTACAGTCCTCGCCCTCGGTATTCTGCATTACGTAGCGCGTCGCGTTCCATAACTTGTTGCAGAAATTGCGGTAGCCCTCGATGCGACCCAGGTCAAAGCGAATGTCCCGCCCGGTGGTTGCGAGCGCGGTGAAGGTAAAGCGCAATGCGTCGGTGCCATAGGCTGGAATGCCGTCGGGGAAATGCCTCCGCGTCGCGGCCTCGATCTTCGGCGCCATCTCTGGCTGCATCAGTCCGGTAGTGCGCTTGGTTAGCAGGTCATCGAGTGAAATGCCATCGATCAGGTCCAGCGGGTCGAGTACGTTGCCCTTGGACTTTGACATTTTATTGCCATCGGCGTCGCGCACCAGCCCGTGAATATAGACTTCCCTGAAAGGCACCTCATCCATGAACTTGAGTCCGAACATGATCATGCGCGCGACCCAGAAGAAAATAATATCGAAGCCGGTGACGAGTACGCTGGTTGGGTAAAAAGTCTGTAGTGCCGGATCTTTGCGGTCGGGCCAGCCAAGTGTACTGAATGGCCACAGTGCCGATGAAAACCAGGTGTCGAGTACGTCTTCGTCCTGGGTAAGTTCGACATCTTCGGCGAGTCCATATTTGCTGCGTACCGCGTCGATATCGGCGGCGACATAAATATTACCGTAGTTGTCATACCAGGCAGGGATCCGATGACCCCACCAGAGTTGGCGTGATATACACCAGTCCTGGATATCTTCCATCCAGTTGTAATAGGTTTTGCTCCAGTTTTCGGGAATGAAACGGATGCGGCCGTCTTTTACGGCTTTGATGGAAGGCTGCGCGAGCGGTTCGGCTCGAACGAACCACTGATCGGTCAGGTAAGGCTCGATGACGACACCAGAGCGATCACCATAAGGGCGCTTGTAAACATGGTCTTCGGCCTTGACCAGCAGTTCCGCGGTGTCGAGATCCTTGACGATTTTGTCGCGGGCCTCGAAGCGATCCATTCCCTGGTAAGCCGGGGGTGCGTTCTCATTCATGATCGCATCGATCGTGAACAGGTTGATCACTTCCATTTCGTGACGCTGCCCGACCTCGTAATCGTTGAAGTCATGCGCGGGTGTGATCTTGACGCAGCCGGTACCAAATTCGGGATCCACGTAATCGTCGGTAATAATCGGGATAATACGGGGTGTCAGCGGTACTTGAACCTGTCGGCCAATAAAGTCCCGGTAACGATCATCGTCCGGATTCACCGCCAGGGCTCCGTCCGCGAGTATAGTTTCCGGCCGGGTGGTGGCGATTTCAAGATGCGTGACTCCGTTGACGGGACCATCGATGAGGGGGTACCTGACATGGTAGAGAAATCCTTTTTCTTCCTCGTTGATGACTTCCAGATCAGAAATCGCGGTATGCAGCACCGGGTCCCAGTTCACCAGGCGCTTGCCCCGGTATATCAGGTCTTCTTCGTAAAGCTTGATAAAAACTTCCTGCACCGCGGCCGATAGTCCATCATCCATGGTGAAGCGTTCGCGCGCCCAGTCGGGTGACGTGCCCATGCGTCGCAACTGGCGCGTAATTGTGCCACCGGATTCCGCTTTCCATTTCCACACGCGATCGGTGAATGCGTCGCGGCCCAGGTCATGCCGGGTCTTGCTCTCCTGGGCTAATTGCCGTTCGACCACCATTTGCGTCGCAATTCCGGCGTGATCCGTACCCGGTTGCCACAGCGTATTATCACCCTTCATACGGTGATAGCGGATCAGGGTGTCCATGATCGTGTCCTGGAACGCGTGACCCATATGCAGGCTGCCGGTCACGTTCGGTGGCGGGATCACGATACAGTATGGGTCGCCGTCTCCGTCGGCAGCGAAGTAGCCCTGATCTTCCCATCGCTGGTACCAGGTTTCCTCGATTGAATGTGGATCGTAGGTTTTTTCCATCAACTCGGTGGCGCAAATCAAAGGCCGCGATTATACCGTGCCCCCCTTCAAAAATGCACTGTTTCTATATGCGTTCGGACCTGGAGATAATCCCAGCAAGGGTGCGGGCGTTGGTATTTCTTTTCAGAATCGCCGTGTATACATCCATGTAGGCTCGCGCGCGACATCCCTGTCGCGCAGCGTTCTGAAAAGAAATACCAACGCCCACACCCGGAAATCAATCGGCACCTCGGGGGGGGTGGCTCCGCAAAAGTGTAGCGAGGCATGGATGTCGCGGTCCGACGCATCGGGCTCCAAGCGATTCCATGGATGGACCAACCGGCGCTTGCGCCGGTTGGGAGCGGCTTTTGCGGAACTACCCCCTCGAGGTGCCTGGGATACGCAAGAGT
>CALJYH010000047.1 GCA_937984095.1 uncultured Gammaproteobacteria bacterium
GCGCACATCCTGATCTATTGCGTCACGGAGTTGGCGGCTTGCCATACCCGTGCCTGCGGCTGTTTCAAGCAATACACCACCGGAAGGGACTGATACACGCTTTGCGAGATCTTCGGCATACTCACTGAAAATCAGAGGGCCGAGATACTTTTCATAGTTTCGCGGAATTTCTCCTATAAATGCTGAATGTGAATCTGCCATTATTTTGCCCCCTCTCGAAGATTCACATCCTAACAGTTAAATTAAAGGATTATTGACTCGTTTGCATGAAATTGCTTCCTCGATGGGAGTCCGCTGTTGGCCGTAGGTCGCCTCTGAACTTCACATTCTAAGCGTCTGCTTACGAGAGAACTGTCATTCTAGTAATGAAGCGTCAGAGTCAGCGCGCAATCTTAAGCCGAGAAGTGATCTAAAAACATATCCACTATCTCCCAAACGAAAGTTTCAACTATTTTCTTTTTTAAGCATTGACGCCAGTTCAGCAAACGGATTATAGGTTTCCTCTCTATTTTGCGTTTCGGTTGTGGAATCACCATAAGATGAGTCAATATAGCGGGAATGCTCGTTATCATGACAATAGACACATAACAGCTCCCAGTTGCTGCCGTTACTTGGGTTATTATCATGATCGTGATCGCGGTGATGAACTGTTAACTCCTGCAGGTTTTTCTCATCGAACTCTCGGGCGCATCGACCGCATACCCAGGGATACATTTTCAACGCCCTGACACGGTAGCTTTTCTCCCTCTCTTCTCGGGCAATGCGAGCCTGTGAAACCACGCGATCAAGTTTCTCAGTGGATTTTTTTGATGACATTGTGGTTACCTATTAAAGTAAGTTTTCGGCTCTTGTGTCTGTATCTCTCAGACCATTGTAAGGCGATACACAACCACACTACAATCCGGCGACTGCAGGCAATCAGGCTGGTGATTTTGTAATAGCCTGGGACGATTTCAGGCGCGGCGACTCTGACATATGGATTAGCGCCCATAACTCGGATTTAGAATGGAGCCAGGATTACGCGCCACCCGCCGCTAGCAGAGATGGCGAACAGTCCCACCCATCAGTTGCCCTCGATGAACAGCACAACCTGCACTTGCTATGGATAGAACGCGCCCAACTGGACGGACCCAGCAGGCTTTGGTACAGCATTGGACGAGCACGGCAGCAGCAATGAAGCGTAGCGGTGTTTCATTGCACCGTATCATCGGGACTCATACTCGGCAGTTCTGTCCGCACGCGACCACCTTTGGCAGTTTCACGGTAAATGATGTAGAGCCCGCTCGAAATCACGATGACGGCGCCAACCAGGGTAAATACATCGGGTAATTCTCCCCACACCAGGTACCCGATCAGGGTTGCCCAGATCAACGCAGAATATTCAAACGGCGAGATTACCGCTGCAGGCCCCAGGCGAAAGGCATGGGTTAAACACATCACACCGACGCTGCCGAACATTCCCGCTAGCGCAAACAGCCCAAGATCGCCCAGGCTCGGGGTCACCCAGAAAAACGGCACAAGTATAATTCCGGTCAGCGACATACCCAACTGCGGATAGAGCATCAGAGCTGCAGTTTGCTCCGTGGTCTTGTAAGCGCGGGTTGTAATCATCAGCAACGAATAAAACACGACACTGCCAATCACCACCAGACCTGCCCATTGGAAAACGCCGATACCGGGGCGCAACATGATTAGCACACCGCAAAATCCGATACTAATCGCCACCCAGCGATGCAAGCCTACCAACTCCTTTAACAACGGGACCGAAAGCGCAGTAATGAAGATCGGCGCAGCGAAGGTAATTGCTATCGCATCCACCAGCTTCATTTGCGAGAGCGCCCAGAAAAAACTGAAACTGAGCCCGAGTACAAGCAGATAGCGTCCTGCATGGAGCAGCGGGCGTCTCGTTTTGAGCAGTCCCGGCCCTCCCCCGCGCAGTGCAAACATGCACAGCAAAGGCAAACCAAACCAGCTGCGCAGCGCAACTATCTGGGCCACCGGGTAATTGGCGGTCAGCCACTTGATGGTCGCGTCCATCATCGCAAATCCGGCAATGCCCGTGAGCATCAGAACGATACCCAAAGCCGGTCTATCGACGCTATCAATTTTAACAGTCATCGGGGGCCATGAACTCAACAGGGACTAAAGTTAACTTCTCGAGATTTCGGATGCACCTATACCATGAAACAATACCCGGGGTGCATATTTTTTAGGCTAACCAGTCACCACTGTACTTTGGTTAAAGGAATTCTGGCTAGGTGTAATGCTTGTAACGGAGTGTGTAGTAAAGCATTGGAATGACGACCAGCGTCAACAGGGTTGAAATCAGAATGCCGAAGATCAGCGCTATTGCCAGTCCATTGAAGATTGGGTCATCCAGAATGAAGAGTGCGCCCATTACCGCCGCCAGCGCAGTTAGCGCAATCGGCCGAGCCCGCACGGCGGCAGCCTGAATGACTGCTTCCTTGAAATCCATTCCATTACCCGACTGTTCGTTGATGAAATCCACCAGCAGAATCGAGTTCCGCACGATAATACCCGCAAGCGCTATCATGCCGATCATCGAGGTCGCGGTAAATTGCGCGCCGAGTAAAGCGTTACCGGGTAACACCCCGATTACGGTAAGAGGAATCGGCGCCATGATCACCAGGGGTACCGAGTAGGATTTGAACTGCGCGACTACGAGCAGGTAAATCATCAACAACCCGACCGAGTAAGCGATGCCCATATCGCGAAAGGTTTCATAGGTCACCTGCCACTCTCCATCCCATTTCAGGCTGTATTGATAAGGATTATCGGGTTGATTGATCATGTACTGCTCGATTGGCGCGTCCAGTAGTGGTGAAACAACTTCTCGCTTCAACTCAGCTAATACGTCAAACATACCGTACAGCGGGCTATCGAGTTCACCTGCCATATCAGCAGTGACAAAGACAACCGGCAGCAGGTCTTTATGATAAATACTGTTTTCGTTGCGGGTTTCCAACAGGGTTACCACTTCTGATAGCGGAACCAGGTCCCGGTTTGCCGAGCGCAGCTTGAGTGACAGGATACTGGCAATGTCCGCCTTGTCACCTTCCGCCAGTTCGAGCCGCAGCGGAACTGGATATTTCAGGTTATCTCGATGCAGGTAACCCACATCCTCGCCATCGACCAGGGTAGCAACGGCATTCGCGATAGCGGCCTGGTTCAGACCAAGACGCGTCGCCTTGGCGCGATCGATTGCCAGTATCCAGCGTTCGGATTCCGACTCGCTGCTGTCGTCAATGTCGACGATACCGGGGATGCGCTCCAGCACTTTACGAATATCTCTCGCAACCTGTATCTGCCCCGCATAGTCTATACCATAAACCTCCGCGACCAACGGCGCCTGCACCGGTGGACCGGGTGGGACCTCGACAATCTTGACATTCGCACCATAGGCATTGCCGATGCGTTGCAACGGTTCGCGCATTGACAGGGCGATATCATGACTCTTGCGATCACGCACTGACTTGTGCTGCAGGTT
>CALJYH010000048.1 GCA_937984095.1 uncultured Gammaproteobacteria bacterium
CTTGATTTCAGCAATCATGGGACTATGGGTCTGGAAAACACGTTCCACGCCCTCACCATGAGAAATCTTGCGTACCGTGAAGGCCGAATTAATGCCGCGATTTCGTTTGGCGATAACAACGCCTTCGTAGGCCTGCAGACGCTCACGCGTACCTTCCTTCACACGTACCTGGACGACTACAGTATCCCCGGGTGAAAACGCGGGAACATCGGATTTCATTTGCTCCGCATCGAGTTGTGCAATTATGTTGCTCATGTCAATTCCTCAAAAAACTCAATTTCAACGCGGTATTTATCACCGCTTCCGAGTCCGCTCATACTCGGCAATGTATTCGTCCAGCAAGGCCTGCTGCCTCGTATCAAGCCTGACCTGCTTCAGCAGATCCGGTCGTCGTTGCCAGGTACGTCCGAGTGCCTGCTGTTCACGCCAGTCCTCAATTTCACGGTGATTACCGTTCATCAGTACGCCGGGAACACTATCACCCAGATATTCCTCTGGCCGCGTATAGTGCGGGTAATCCAGCAAACCTTCGCTAAATGAATCCTGTTGCGCTGAATCATCATGCCCGAGGGCACCCGGTATAAGGCGGGTCATCCCATCGATGCAAACCATCGCTGCGAGCTCACCCCCACTAATGACATAGTCACCAATGGACCATTCTTCGTCCACTTCCCGCTGGATCAAACGTTCGTCGATACCTTCGTAACGACCACATAAAAAAATTACCGACCCAAGGTCCACCTGCTGAGCCAGTTTTTGCTGGGTAAGCAATTGTCCCTGCGGACTAAGGTACACCAGGCGCGCATCGCGACTCTGTTCTCGCACTGCATGAATTACGTCCTGCAGCGGTTGCACCTTCATTAACATTCCGGGGCCTCCACCATAGGGTCGGTCATCGACCGTGCGGTGCCTGTCCCGGGTATAATCTCGTGGATTCCAGCAGTGTAACTGAAGCAATTTCTGCTCCGCGGCACGGCCAACAACCCCGTAACTTATCACCTGTTCGACCAGTTCGGGAAACAGCGTGATTACATCAACTCGCATCTCAAAATTCAGTCGACCAGTCAACCACCAGACGCCGGTTTACAAGATCGACCTCCCTGACGATATGGTCTACTACAAATGGTATCAGGCGCTCACGTTCGCCTTTTAATACCATGACATCGTCGGCTCCGGTTTCCATCATCGCGGAAACCTCCCCGAGTGGGTCGCCCTGCAAGGTTTCCACCGACAGCCCAATCAAGTCGGACCAGTAGTATTCTCCGGCTTCCAGCCTGGGTAATTGCTCCGGCTTTATAAAAATCCGGCAACCGGTTAACCCATCGGCCTGGGTTCGATCCTCGATCCCTTCGATGCTGGCAACCACGTTCTTACCCTGCAAACGTCCACTCACCGCTACCGTTATAAGTTCGTTTCCCAGTTCTAATAACCAGGGGCCGTAACTCACTATGTTCTCGCGTGGGCTGGTATTTGAAAACACCCTGACCCAGCCTTTTATTCCCTGCGAACCCAGGATATGACCAACACAGATCAAATCATCATCGTGTTGGCTCATGCCAGGTTAAGCCGCGGCTTTGCGCGCTCCCTTGATCAAACTGGCTACTCGCTCACTGGGCTTCGCACCCTTGGAAATCCAGTAATCGATACGAGTATCATCAAGACGCAGCTCCTGCTCCTGGCCACGTGCCTGAGGATTGAAGAAACCGAGGCGCTCGATATAGCGGCCATCTCTCGGGCTACGGCTATCGCTTACCACAACGTGGTAAAACGGGCGTCTTTTGGAGCCGCCGCGTGCCAATCGAATTGAAACCATAAAAAATCTCCAATATAAATCGATCCCATGGATCGACCCAGAACATCTGCTATCTGTTATCAGACAACAGTATGCCACTGACCCTGTGGTCAGAAGACCGCGTATTGTACCTAAATAAACCGGCCTGTGAAGTCCGAAAGCCCTGTTTTTACGAGGATATTTCCGGAAATGCCGTTTTAAAGTCGTGATTTTTTAACAACAGCATGAAAGCAGCGCGCGCAGGACCTGAGCGTATAGATATTATGTGATCGTTCGAGCACGATGCTGACGCGGCTATTATTAAAAAAGCGCGCCTTTAAAACGGCATTCCTCCTGGTGGCAGCCTGCCTTTCATACCCCGCATCATGTTCGCCATACCGCCCTTGCTGCCCATTTTTTTCATCATGCGCTGCATTTGTTTATGCTGCTTGAGCAGTCGGTTGACATCCTGAATCTGGGTTCCAGACCCCTGTGCGACACGTCGCTTGCGCGATCCATTGATGACTTCGGGCCTGCGTCGTTCCATTGGCGTCATCGAATCGATGATGGCAACCATGCGTTTCATTTGCTTACCGTGCTGTGGATTCTGCATCGCCTGCGTGACACCGGCACCCATTCCCGGCAACTTGTCGATAAGATTACCCAGACCACCCATTTTCTCCATCTGGGTAAATTGATCACGCAAATCCTCGAGGTCAAAACCCCTGCCTTTCTTGACTTTGCGCGCAAGTCTTTCCGCTTTTTCATGATCAACCTTTTCATGCGCCTGCTCCACCAGTGACAGGATGTCTCCCATGCCGAGAATGCGCGATGCAATACGGTCAGGATGGAATGCTTCCAGCGCATCGGTCTTTTCCCCCGAACCGATAAATTTGATCGGCTTGCCGGTAATATGCCTGACCGACAAAGCGGCACCGCCACGAGCATCGCCATCAATCTTGGTGAGCACAACGCCACTAAGCGGCAGTGCATCATTGAAAGCTTTCGCGGTATTCGCGGCATCCTGGCCGGTCATGCTGTCAACCACGAACAAGGTTTCAGCCGGATCTACGGCGTCATGAATAGCGCGAATTTCATCCATCATCTGCTCGTCGATGGCCAGGCGTCCAGCAGTATCGAGAATCAGAACATCAACACTGGCCCTGGTCGCCGCTGAAACTGCATCACGCGCTATGGCGACCGGTTGCTGTTCGTTACTACTGGGATGGAATTCGGCACCAACTTCTGCGGCAAGTGTTTTCAGCTGTTCGATCGCGGCAGGACGATACACGTCAGCGCTCGCTACCATAACCGTCTTTTTCTCGGCCTCGCGCAACCTGCGAGCCAGTTTAGCAGCCGTAGTAGTCTTACCAGCCCCCTGCAACCCCGCCATTAGTACGACGACTGGAGGTTTGTGGTTCAAATCAATAACGGACTGGGATTCTCCCATAATCGAGACGAGTTCATCATTGACAACCTTGATCAAGGCCTGACCGGGGGAGAGACTGGTAATAACATCCTGGCCGAGAGCCTTTACACGCACGGCCTCGATGAATTCCTTAACCACCGGTAGTGCAACATCGGCCTCGAGCAGCGCCATGCGCACCTCGCGCAGGCTATCCCGAATATTATCTTCAGTGAGCCGGCCCTGGCCGCGCAGGTTTTGCAGTGTCTTGGATAATCGATCGGTCAGGTTTTCAAACATCGGATGATCTCGTAGCTATAAAACGACCGAATTATAACAGCGCGTTTACCTTGAAACCCGTCAGAATTTGAATATTTCGCCACCTTTCAACTGGTGCACATTGAAGTCTGGCATGGCATCGACACATTCCCGATAAATCAAGTCTTCGTCTCCAGGCTTGAAATGGGTCAGCCAAACTTCGGGGCGATGTTTCATTTTTAAAACATCATCGCCTAACAGTCGGGGACAGTAATGTTTCGAAATCTTGCTAATTTCGAGGTCATTATTCGTAAAAGCAGCCTCGACAAACAATAAGTCGATATGATCGTAACCATCGAGGACATCCCAGAGATTATCATTGGTCGTAGTATCACCACTAAAGGCAATATTCGCGTTGGCGGTTGACAGGCAATAACCCACCCCGGGCACAGTATGATTGACCTGTATCATTTCGATTTCGCGTGACCTGATATTCACCTTATCGCCTGGATTCATGATCTCAAATTTAATCGAAGGTTTTTCCTTCGACGGTAACTCTGAAAAATCAGGCCAGATGACCCAATTAAAAATATGTGCCTTCAAAGCCTCGATGGTCTTTTCCTGAGCATGCACCACGATGGCTTCATCATGAACGCCATACATACTGTCGGCAAGCAACGGCAAGCCTACTACGTGATCCATATGAGAATGCGTCAGGAAAATATGACGAATACCGGTCATCTGGTTAAGCGGTAGATCGCCCAGACCGGTGCCTGCATCAATTAACAGATCGTCATCTATCAGGAAGGAGGTTGTTCGCAGGTTTGCACCGATTCCGCCTGCCCAACCAAGTATTTTAATTTGCATTTACTTTAAATATAGAGTTTATCTGAAACGAACGATTAAACTTCCCACCTCACCGCTGAATTTATAGCAAACGGTCGCATCATTTGTGCAATTATTTACCTGCACAAATGATGCAACAATATGGAGGACCTGCGAGACAGGGGATAACGCTGGAGTACAGCGACGCCAGGCCTGCTATGGCCCAGGTGTTTCAGGTAAATCCAAAAGTTGGATATGGTAATCTTGCGCTAGTGCGGTTGTTCCGATTTTCAGTTACACTTTAAAACTTGAGCCACTGATCGAAAACAATGTCCCCCACCACCGCAAGCGCGCTCGCCGTCCTATTCTATTGCTTGTCTGCATTTTTAATTTTCAAACAGCTGGGTGCGGAACATCGCCAACGCTGGATTGCACTGGCACCCGCGGTCGTTGCGATGCTGCTGCAGGCGGCGGCATTGAACACCATAATTATCCAGACACAAGGCCTCAATCTCGGCTTTTTCCCTGCTTTTTCACTGATAGTATGGTTGATCTCTATCCAAATCATACTGAGCAGCATTTATCGTCGCATCGAAAGCCTCGGTATCGTTGTGTTCCCAATTAGTGGCTGCGCCAGTTTAGTCGCCAGCCTGCACTTTGCAGACCATTTGATCATTATCAGCAATAGCGAAGTCAAGGGACACATCATGGTATCGATAATTGCCTATAGCCTGATAACGCTGGGGGCATTTCAGGCAGCATTACTCGCCTACCAGGATCACTCGATCCGGCAGCATCATCCGGGTGGCTTTATCCGATTTCTGCCGCCACTACATGATATGGAAACCCTGTTGTTCCAGTTTCTTGGTTTTGGCTTTATCTGCCTTAGTGCCTCGCTGCTGACCGGTTTCGTCTACCTCGAAGATATATTTTCCCAACACCTGGTGCACAAAACAATATTATCGATTGTCGGCTGGGTTATTCTCGGAGTTTTGCTATTTGGCCGTTTCAAATTTGGCTGGCGTGGCAGAACCGCAATCCGCTGGACCCTGTCAGCGTTCGTTTTCCTCATGCTTGCCTTTTTCGGAAGCAAGCTGGTACTTGAGTTTATTCTTTAACCTTCAGCGAAATTATTAGTTGAACGAAATCCCGTTATATTGGCTGTTTATTGTTTTCATCGCTTTAATCATGATGTCAGCCTTCTTTTCGAGCTCAGAAACCGGGCTGATGAGTCTGAATCGTTATCGACTCAAACATCTTGCTGGCAAGAACCATGGGGGCGCAATGCGTGCCCTGGAGTTACTAAAAAATCCCGACAAGCTGATCACGCTGATCTTGTTAGGGAATAACTTCATTAACGTCCTGATCACGCAACTGGCAACCTATATTGGCTAT
>CALJYH010000049.1 GCA_937984095.1 uncultured Gammaproteobacteria bacterium
AAGCAAAAGACTGATTTTTAAGGTATTTCACCTTGTGAAAATGACATACCGTTGCTAGAGTATGTTAGATCTGCGTTAAATTTACGCAGGGTCGGGAAATTTCGTGCGAACGCACATCGAAAAATATACAACGGGTTAAAAGCACAGCATGTTTGGAGCTATCCGAGGCTTGTTATCTAATGATTTGTCTATCGATCTGGGAACAGCCAATACGCTTATCTATTCTCGCGGTCAGGGAATAGTCCTTAATGAACCATCGGTAGTCGCAATACGCCAGGATCGCGGACCCGGTGGCCCGAAGTCGATCGAGGCGGTCGGAACCGATGCCAAGAAGATGCTGGGTCGAACCCCGGAGAACATCACCGCCAAACGGCCGATGAAAGACGGGGTTATCGCCGACTTCACCTATACCGAGAAAATGCTGCAGCATTTTATCCGTAAAGTGCACGAAAACCAGTTCATGCGTCCTAGCCCGCGCGTGCTGATCTGTGTTCCCTGTGGTGCGACCCAGGTCGAACGCCGCGCGATCCGAGAATCAGCATTGGGTGCTGGTGCGCGCAAGGTGTACCTGATCGAGGAACCGATGGCGGCAGCAATCGGTGCCGGCATGCCGGTGGATGAGGCCCAGGGCTCGATGGTTCTCGACATCGGCGGTGGAACCTCGGAGGTTGCCGTAATGTCACTCAACGGAATTGTTTACTCCGCCTCGGTACGAATCGGCGGTGACCGATTCGATGACGCCATCATCAACTATGTGCGCCGCAATTACGGCATCCTGATCGGCGAGGCAACCGCAGAAAGAATCAAGGTGGAAATCGCCGCCGCGTATCCTGGCAAGGATTTACTCGAGATGGAGGTTAAGGGACGCAATCTATCAGAGGGTGTACCGCGTAGTTTCACACTCAATAGCAATGAGATTCTGGAAGCGCTGCAAGACCCGCTTTACGGTATTATTTCGGCGGTAAAGAATGCGCTCGAACAAACTCCCCCCGAACTCGGTTCTGATATCGCGGAACGCGGGATCGTTCTCACCGGTGGTGGCGCGCTGTTACGCGACCTGGATCGTTTAATCATGGAGGAAACCGGGTTACCGGTGATTATCGCTGAAGACCCTTTGACCTGTGTTGCCCGTGGGGGTGGACGGGTGCTCGAAATGATCGATGAACATGGGCTGGATTTTCTGGCTGTAGAGTAAACGTCAATCGGCCACTGCCTAAATGAAGACAATAATCGAGGTTCGTGGCGCAACATTACAGGCGCTGTTTCTGATTGGGTTGTGTATTGCGATGATGGTTGTCGATCATCGGTTCCAGCACCTCGAGATTGTGCGCACCAACATTTCACTAGCCCTTTCTCCCCTCAGATACCTGGTCAGTTTGCCGGCGACTGGTGGCAACTGGCTCAGTGACTGGTTCACATCACATACCGAGTTATTGAAAGAAAATGAGGCACTCAAGTCTGAAGGCCGCATCCTCAGTGCGCGCTTGCAAAAACTCGAAATCCTGGCTGAGGAGAATGCGCGCTTGCGCAATCTGTTAGGTTCGTCGCGCAAGATAGCCGACGATGTTATCGTTGCCGAACTTTTATCGGTGGACCAGAATCCATATAGTCAGCTCATCGAGATTAACAAGGGTAGCAGTGATGGTGTCGAGATGGGGCACGCCGTAATTGATGATTTCGGTATTATGGGCCAGGTCATTCATGTCAATCCTCAATCGGCCACAATTATCCTGATATCCGACCCGGAGCATGCAATCCCGGTTCAGTTTATCCGCAGCGGCACTCGCTCGGTTGCATTTGGCAGGGGCTCGACGCGCCAGCTGGAGTTGCGTTACCTACCGGCAACTGCGGATATCATGGTCGATGATGAACTGGTCACATCGGGTCTGGGAGGACGGTTCCCGCCGGATTATCCGGTCGCCAGGGTTACCGCAATCAGCGAAGACAAGGTGCGCGGATTCGTATCGGTTTTGGCTGAACCCAAGGCTCGGCTCGATTCCAGTCGCGAAGTACTCGTTATCAAACCCAGACAATAAAATGTCGCAGCTGAAATATCTGGTCATTTATTTAAGCCTGCTGGTGGCTCTGGTTTTGATGATTCTACCACTACCCGATTGGGTACAGATCTATCGACCAAACTGGATAGCATTGACGCTGATTTACTGGAGCATGGCCTTACCCAAGCGTGTCGGCCTGTGGTTTGCGTTTTTTACCGGTATCATTCTTGATACCTCGTTGGGCACGCTACTCGGTCAGCACACCCTGCCACTACTTCTTATCATTTACATCAATCTGAACTTTTACCAGCGTATTCGAGTACTGGCATTGGCCCAGCAAGCGCTTTACGTATTCGTATTGCTATTGATCGATCAGGTGATAGTGGCCTGGGTGGAAGGTATCCTGGGCCGGCCAACACCCTTGCCGACTTTCTTTGCAGCACCGTTTATCGGCATGTTGATCTGGCCCTGGGTGTTCGTGGTGTTGCGTGATATCCGGCGCAAAGCTTTATTGAGGTAGCAGTACTTTGGCTCCGCAGCAAGACTATGAATACATCGACAGTAATGCCGGGTTGGCGCGTTTTTGCGCGGGGATAGGCGAAGCCACCTATTGTGTGGTCGATACCGAGTTCATCCGTGAGAGTACCTATTACCCTGAACTGGCGCTGATACAGATAGCGAGCGGCGATCAACTGGCCTGTATTGATCCACTCGCGATTACTGAATTTGCGCCACTGGCGGAATTGCTGGTTAAACCAGATCTGTTGAAGGTATTTCATTCGCCTTCACAAGATCTCGAAATTCTTTACCAAAAGTTTGGGTCAGTGCCTACGCCCGTATTCGATACCCAGTTAGCCGCTGCGGTGCTCGGCTACAACCACCAGATTTCGTATGCGGATCTGGTACAGCAGATCACCGGGGTGACGCTCGATAAAAAACATACTCGTGCTAACTGGCTGCGCAGGCCGTTGAGCCTGGATGAACTCGGCTATGCAATGGACGACGTGCGCCACCTTGTGGCAGTTTATGAAACTCTAAACCAGAAGCTTGATTCAACCCGGCGTAGCAGCTGGATCGAAAAGGATTTGCGTGCGATGAGTGACCCGGAGAACTATCAGGTAGACAAGTCACAATTATGGAGGCGGCTCAAAGGCGTACTCAAACTCAAAGACGAGAAGCTGCAAATCGCCAGTGACTTGTGCCGATGGCGCGAGGACCTGGCACAGCAACAGAACCGACCGCGACGCTGGATTGCCAAGGATGACGCCCTGGTCGAAATTGCCCGTCAGAAACCCGAAGACTTCGAAGCCCTGGCGCGAATTCCCGAGCTCAGTGAAAAAACTGCCAGGCGCTATGGTGACGAGTTGTTAAAAATTATTGTGCAGGCGGAGAGGGTCGATCCGACGCGGTGGCCGCAACATGACAAGTCTAGAAGCTTGAGTAAACAGCAACTAGCGCTGGGTGATTGCCTGATGGCATTGTGCAGAAAGATCGCCGATCAGAATCAGATTGCGCTCGCCACGCTCGCCACGCGCAAGGACATCGATAACCTGATTCTTAATCAGAAAAGCAGTCGGCTGACACAGGGTTGGCGGTTTTCGATGGCGGGTGAGCAACTGCTCGAGTTTATCCACGGCCAGTCCGCTATTAGCGTCGATAACGAAGACCTCAAGCTCGACCCCAAATAACCCATTCGCAGGCTCAACTCCACAAGTTCCTGATAGCGCTATCTCGCGTGAAAGCCGTAAAAGACGCTCCCAACCGGCGCAAGCGCCGGTTGGTCCGTCCATGGAACCGCTTGGAGCCCGACGCGTCGGACCGCGACATCCATGCCTCGCTACACTTTTGCGCACTTTCACCCGAGATAGCTCGATTTTCGAGGTGTTGGTATCGGGGTATCTTTGTGGGACGCTGCGCAACAGGGATGTTGCGCGCGAGCCTACATGGATGTATTTACGGCGGTCCCACAAAGATACCCCGATACCAGCACCGTAAATACTGGATTGATCGCTGACCTGAGGATGGGTTACTGGACGAGAATGCTGGAGAACAGAATTTCGCTGACGTCCTGGCTGCCGGACAGGTCGGCAATCAGCGCCTGCACCTGGGAGGTTGCCTGTTGGCGAATTTCCTCGCGCCGGGCGGGTGATTTGATATCGCCAGCCTTTTGTTCACTAAGCAGCATGATCAGGCTATGTCGAATCGCCGGTACATGCGTCTTGATGGTTGCTTCGGCATCGGAATCACTGACTAAAACGTCGGCGCTGATTTGCAGGAAAGTCAGTCGCCTGGGGCCGCTCAGGTTGAG
>CALJYH010000050.1 GCA_937984095.1 uncultured Gammaproteobacteria bacterium
GCAATTCGCAAAAATTATTTGGCGATCCTGTTTAATCTATCCCCCTATGGTTTACAATCACGACCCAGTCGTAACGGGACTGGCAAGAAATACGAAGCGCTCGTAGCTCAGATGGATAGAGTGTTGGCCTCCGAAGCCAAAGGTCGTGGGTTCGACTCCCGCCGAGCGCGCCATTTCCCCCCTGCCAAGGCCGGCATAGCTGTTTTCAACTTGAGCCCTACGAAACGATGAAATCATTCAACAGGCTTTTGACGATCTTTTGCCTTTTGAGCGTTACGAGCGCCGCATGGGCAGGCTAAAATTTCAGCTCGGAATCGCAGTTTAGTTAGACCTAAATGAGCATCTGGCGCCGGATTTTTACGCCAACTATGTGAGCGCAGTAGGCCCGAAGGCAAAAAAAAACCCACCCCGTTTAGGGTGGGTTAAATATCAGTCAAAACCTGAGGAGGAGGAGGGGGTTTTAACTTTCTGCCTGTGAAGCATGAATGCCCCACTGACAATGATGCAATAATATTGACGAAACTGTTACAATAACAGTTACACTTTTTTCAAAAAACATACAATACAGTTGGCTATCGACATGACAGTTTTGCGTCCCGAGACCTTTAAATACGACCAGGTGTCACGCTATATCAGCGAATTAATCGAAAAGGGAGAACTCAAGCCCGGTGATAAAGCACCGTCGCTGCGCAAGCTTAGCAAACAGCTTGGGGTCAGCATCGCCACGATAACCCAGTCCTACGTCAACCTCGAGGACCAGGGGATATTGACCGCGAAACCGCAATCCGGGTTTTACGTCAACACCCTCGACAACCAGATTAACGATATCCACAAGTCGACCACGACGCCACGCCGGGCCCGACGGGTACGTTTTGGTGAACTCTTCGAAGAAGTGTTTCGCAACGCGAACAACCCGCGCATAACGCCCTTCGGCACCTCGAATCCGTCAATGGACTTCATGCCGGTCAAGTCGCTGACCCGGGCTACACGTAGCATTATCAGCCGTTACCCGCAAAAAAGCATGGATTACCTGTTCCCACCCGGGGACCGCAAACTGCGCGAACAGATAGCACAGCAATACGCTCAGACCTACACCAGAATCAGCGCGGACGATGTCATTATTACCTCCGGCGCAACCGAGGCCTTATCCATCAGCCTGCGCACCGTCGCCAAGCGCGGTGACATCATCGCGGTCGAATCCCCCACCTATTTTGCGGTGCTGCGCATGATTGAACAAATGGGGATGCTGGCAGTTGAAATTGAAACTGATCCCGTTACCGGATTAAGTCTGGAGGCACTCGAAGAAGCCTTCGATACCATGGATATCAAGGCAGTCATGGCATCACCCAATACCAGCAACCCACTGGGCTGCCAGATGCCGGAAGAGAATAAACGCGAGCTGGTAAATTTACTGGCCGAACGCGATATTCCGTTAATCGAGGACGACGTTTACGGTAGCGTTTATTTTGGCGATAAACCGCCCCGCCCTGCCAAATCCTATGACCTCAACAACATCGTGCTGAGTTGTTCATCCTTTTCCAAAACCCTGGCACCGGGTCATCGTGTTGGCTGGGTAGTTGCAGGTCGTTACTACAAGAAATTTCTACAGTATAAACAAGCCTGGTCTTCGGCCACTTCGTCGATTAATCAGCTCGCGCTAGCCGAGTTTCTGAGCAGTGGACAATATGATCGGCACCTGGTACGGCTGAGGGTAGCGATGCGCGAACAGGTCGAACGGGGCCGATTTATGATCTCCAGGAACTTCCCGGAAGGCACACGCATTTCACATCCGCACGGTGGCAACGTGCTCTGGGTGGAAATGCCGAGCGGTTGCGACAGTATCGATATTTTCAATCGCGCGCTCGAGCATAATATTGCGATAACCCCGGGAATCCTGTTTTCGGCAACCCGAGGCTTCCGCAATCATTTACGCATTAATTGTGGTTCTCCGTGGAACGAAGCCAACGAAAGCGCACTCAAGACGTTGGGGCAGATCGTATGCCATTGTCGCAACGGCTAGTTTGCCTGTTGCTCTATCGACTCGCTTAGCTCTAACCAGTCCTCTTCAGCCTGGGCCAGCAGTTTCCTGTTTTCTGCCTGTTTGGTCAGGTTTGCATTCAATTGATCACGGTTCGCGGCATCATAGATTGAACTATCTTCGAGCTTCAGTTCGAGGCTTTCCTGCAGGGCATGTAATTTGGCAATATTTTTTTCTATCTTGTTGAGCTGATTCAACTGAAATTTTTGCTGACGACGCGATTGCTGGTTATGGACGACTGTAGATACCGTTGAATTTTCACCACGCGACTTACGCTGCGCAAGCCATGACGGATAGTGATCGAGATCCTGCTCGAATTGCTGCAGCATCCCGTTATCCACCAACCAGAGGTCATCGCAAACACTGCGCAGCAGGTGTCGATCGTGCGATACCAGGATGACGCTACCATCAAAACCCTGTAAAGCCTGGTTCAGTGCGAGGCGCATTTCCAGATCCAGGTGATTGGTTGGCTCGTCCAGCAACAATAAATTGGGACGACTCCAGATCAGCAGCGCCAAAACCAGCCTCGCTTTTTGGCCGCCGGAGAAGGTTTTGACGGCCTGTAAAACCTTATCGCCGCGAAAATTAAAACCCCCGAGGTAAGACCGGATTTCACGCTCGCTCAATTTCGGATCCATTCGCTGCATCGTCAACAGGGCGTGA
>CALJYH010000051.1 GCA_937984095.1 uncultured Gammaproteobacteria bacterium
AGCAGCGCGGGATATCCAGTTCGATATTGCACTGAGCTATCTGAACCAGGCAAGCTTTGCATCGGAAGCGGTAACCGATTATCGGTATTACACCAGCGCCAAGCATAAAAGAAACTGGAAGAGTGACGACAAATATTCTTCTATTGGCCGCAGCGGGTATGCCCCGATCACGAGAACCAGGAAGGTCACGTCAAACACCATTACCCAGGCCGGGCGAAATATCAAAGGTAATATAGGCGGCCAGGCGGTTAATAGTGGTGTGTTGCTGGGCGGGCAGTACCAGTCTCCTCGAGGGGTGACACCTGCCGACTATACGGTATCAGGTATCACCATCCCCTCCAGCGATTTTGGTTTGTTTGTAAAGTCGACGGGACCCGACAGCCAGTACCTGATCGAAACCAATCCCCGTTTCACTAATTTCGGAATCTTTGTCAACAGCAGCTATCTGCTGGATCGACTGGATTTTGCACCGAGCGTTACGCTGAAACGGCTGGGTGATGCGTTCTATGAGTCCAAATTAATTCGAGACAGTGTATTTGCCCAATCGGGCCGGCGCTATCTCAATGTTTCGATACAAAATGACAACCAGCAATTCCAATACTTAATGGATAACGCGCTGGTTGCTCAGCAGGCCCTGCAGTTGTCCCCGGGTGTTGCGTTAAACAATGATCAGATCAATCGATTGACGCGTGACATCGTCTGGCTCGAAGAGACTCAGATTGAAGGGCAGACCGTTTTGGTACCGACGGTTTATCTTGCAAACGGCCCCAAGGCCGTGGTGCGTGGGGGTAAAATTCTGGCAGGCGGTGATACCAGGCTTCAGGTAGCCGCACTCGCCAATAGTGGTCTAATCGAATCTGCGGGCGATCTCGAAATCGATGCCGACGACGATATCGAGAATCGGGGTGCTATGAAGGCGGGGGATGCACTTAACCTCAGTGTAACTCGAGATATAGAGAATATCTCTGGTCGTATCGAGGCCAGGGATATCGAAATTACATCGGTTGACGGGAATATCATCAATCGACGGAATACCGAGGATTATGCGTACTCAGCGCGTGAACTTTCGTTAACGACGACGTTGTCGGATGAGGCCGCTGTAATCCAGGCGGAAAATGGTTTAACGCTCGATGCAGCAGGCGAGATCCTGGTCGAGGGTTCTGTGGTCCGTGGCGACCAGGTCAATCTTAGTGCTTCCACCGTGGAAATAAAAACTACCGTAAAAGACGAGGGTTTTTTCTCAGGCGATAACAAGAACCATGTAAAAGATTCTTCGACGACACATTTTGCATCGACCGTGAACGGGAAGGATATCGTTATCCTGAGTTCTGGAAAAACGCGTGTCAGTGGTTCAACGCTGAACGCAGAAAAAGAACTGCGTGTCTTGACTGGCGATCTTGAAATCAAGGCCGTCAACGATAGCGAATATTTCGCAAGTCTCGAGACCAACAAAGATACCTTCAGCAAGACCGTAAGCAGCAAGCAGTCGTTTCGCAGCAAAAGTGTCGGTAGCGAACTGAATGGTGTGACCGTGATCCTGGTTACCGAGCATGGCGATATCGAGTTAACGGGCTCAGAGATCAGTGCGGGTTCCCGCCTGGTGATGAACAGTGCCGGTGATATCCTCGTCAGCGCAGGCCACGATGGCAGTCTTGACGAAAGCCATAAACAAAAGTCAGGCTGGTTCAGTGGCGGCTCGCTTTATTCCGAAAAGGAAGACCTGGAGGGCAAGGTTAAGCAGACGGCGGTCCGCAGCAAAATCAATGCTGGTGTCGCCGAACTTAACGCCGCTAACAACATTGAACTATCTGGCGTAGAAATCATGGTTGTCGATAGCCTGAGCGCGAGCGCGCGGGATATCTCGGTACGCAATGCGACCAGCGAAGAAACAAGGTACTCAAAGCATACCGAAATCAGCGTGGGCTTCGACGACCTGGTTTCGAATCTTACCGAGATCGATGACCTGATCCAGACGGAAGACGGTAAGGTGTCGCTAAAGCTCGCTGATGCCAGGTACGAGCATTCAGAAACGGTTATCTCGGAAACAACCGCGGTTGCATCCGAGATTCAGGCCGACGAAATCCTTTTCAATGCTGGGGGCGAGTCGTCCGGGGACATCCTGATTGAAGGCAGCGACTTGCACGCAAACGATTCAATCGAGCTCAATGCAACGGGTGATGTGGCATTGCTCGATGCTCAGCATACGTCCTCGAGTGAAGAACTTACACAATCCGGAACGGCCGAACTCAGCCTGACCCTGCAAAATGAATTCGACCAGGCGGCACGTGCAATCAAGGCAGTCAGGGATGCCGAGCATGATTTAAGGCACGCCAGGGGTGATTACGATAACTATAAAGATGAGCTCGCAACACAGGAGTCAAGGTTTGAACAACTCAAGGAGGATTTTGCAGACGGTGCAGGATTTATCGAACAGGCCGATGTCGATGATTTCAAACGACATCTTGATCGCCTCAAGGATGACGAGGACTTTTATAAGGCGAACATAGCGCTCGCCACGGTCACGCTGACGTCGAAAAGCACCGCATTGATCAAGCAGACCGCAAGGGCAGCCTCTTCCAGCACCACCTACGGTTTCAATTTGGGGCTCGACCTCGATATTGATGCGCTTGAGAGGCAAATCGAGGCTTATTACCGACAAAGCAAGGCATCGAACCTTGTCGCCAATCAAATATCAATTAACGCTAGCGATACAGCACGGGTGCGGGGATCTAATCTGCAAGCCGAAAATGGCATCGAAATTGCCGCGGGCGATATAGAAATTCTTGCTGGTGCAAATTCATCCAGCAACAACGAACGCCAGCAACATGTTAATTATAGTTATCGTTGGGACCTGCTCGGTGATCAATCGAGCCGGGACGAGGACCAACTCGGTGGCAGCTTCGCTGGTAGTGGTAGTCGTAGCGACAGCGAATCAACAAAGAATATCAATTCCCAGTTGCTGGCCCGGAATGTTCACCTGACCGCAAAAAGCGACACCACGATCAAGGGTGCCGAGGTCCATGCCGGTGAGATACTCGAAATCAATACTGAGAACCTGCATGTTGCATCGGTGCAAGACATCAGTTTTAGTGGTACTCGCTCGCAGGGCCTGTCGCTATCGCGCGAAGGCGGTGGCATTAACGCCGCCGAGGGTGAGAATGAAAACATTCGGACCCTGACTAGCCATCTGAACGGCCAGCAGGTCAATATTACGGTAGGACAGCATTCCGAAATTCAGGGTGCAGTGATCGCGGCAATCGATGATGAGGGCGCTGATAATGGACAGTTGGCGTTTACCACGAATACGCTGACTGCCAGTTCATTAAATAACACAGTCGATAACAACAACCGCTCGATCGGCATCAATGGCGGCGAGGTTTCAAGCCTCGACT
>CALJYH010000052.1 GCA_937984095.1 uncultured Gammaproteobacteria bacterium
AGCCGACCTGCCAGTGGTGCTGCCTGAAGATGTCGAATTCGAAGGCATCGGCTCGCCAATCAAGAAAATGGATTCGTTCAAAAAGATCACCTGCCCGCAATGCGGAGGGCCGGCTGAACGCGAAACCGATACCTTTGATACTTTTATGGAATCTTCCTGGTACCAGGAGCGTTTTTGCTGCCCGGATCAGAACCAGGCGATGCTGGATGCTCGTGCCGGTTACTGGAGCCCGGTAGACCTGTATATCGGAGGCATCGAGCACGCCATCCTGCATTTACTTTATGCTCGCTTCTATCACAAGCTGATGCGCGATGAAGGTCTGATCGAATCCAGCGAACCCTTCAACCGCCTGCTGACGCAGGGCATGGTGCTGAAAGACGGCAGTAAGATGTCGAAGTCGAAGGGCAATACCATCGATCCGCAGGATCTGATCGATCGCTACGGCGCAGATACGGTGCGCCTGTTCATCATGTTTGCATCGCCCCCGGAACAATCCCTGGACTGGTCAGATACGGGGGTCGAAGGTGCCTATCGTTTTCTCAAGCGGTTGTGGGCGGCAGTGCAGGAGCATATCGCGGATGGTACCGAGGCAGCCTCGTTCGATAAGCAATCGCTTAATGATGATCAAAAGGCGATGCGTCTCAAGCTGCACGAAACCATCAACAAGGTTACCGATGATTTCGATCGTCGCTTGACGTTCAACACCGCGATCGCCGCAAATATGGAACTGCTCAATAGCGTAACCCGATTCGAGGATGATTCGGCCCCGGGCAGGGCAATCCGCCAGGAGGTGTTTGACAGCATGGTGTTGATGCTGGCGCCGATTATCCCGCATATCTGTCATCGGCTGTGGCGGGATCTGGGTCATGACAGCCTGATAATCGACCATCGTTGGCCCGAAGTCGACGCGGCTGCACTGGTTCAGGACAGCATCGAAATGGTGATTCAGGTAAACGGCAAGCTCAGGGGCAAGATGCAGGTGGGCGTCGAGGCCGCCCGCGATGTCTGCGAGACTGCTGCCCTGGAAAACGACCAGGTGCAGCGCTTCATCGGCGATAATCCGGTCAAGAAAATCATCGTGGTCCCGGGAAAACTGGTCAATATAGTCATTTGATACCACCGTGAATGCTGCCGCTATCCGTTTTGTTATTGTCCTGGTCGCTACGATTGGACTTGCCGCCTGTGGATTCAGGCTGGCCGGAACCGTAAATCTGCCACCAGAGCTATCCTCGATACACCTGCTAACGAGTGGTTTAGACGCGCGACAGCAAGATGCGCTGCGGCAACAGCTTACCCGTGCCGGAGCTGAGCTCAAAAACGAGGACGATCCCGATGCGGTAAAGCTGGTGGTATCTTTCAAGGTATTGCCCGATCGCCGACTGGTATCCAGTGCCAGCGACAACAAGACGGTAGATCGTCTGTCGCGCAGCCTGGACTTCAGTTTGCGTGCCGCCGACGGCGAGATGCTGGTACCAACCAGGACATTGGTACAGCGAAACGATATCGTGCTCGATGACGATAACCTGCTTGCTTCGACCAGGGAAAAAGCCCAGGTGCTCGAAGATCTGCAGCAGGCCTTGTTTGAACAACTAATTCGTCAGCTAAAACGCATTTAAATTCGCAGTTAAATTTACCCGCTGACAACAAGGGTTTATAATTCCCCAAATCAGGGCGGCATCCTGCAAATCTCGGGTCGGAAAAGCATCGGTAAGCATCGAAAAGATATGTCAGAATTGAATGAAGCTGGATCTTCTCCAGTCCGGAACCCGCTAATCTGGATTTCACTGGTCGTTATCGGGCTTATCATTTTCGTGCTCCTGAGCGGTGATCGGGGCCTCAGGCTGTCCGGCAGCAGTTCAGATGAAGCCAGTGAGACCACGACGCCCGCTATTGCAAGCGTTGAAGCCACGGTAACCATTGAAGGTGATGGGACGGTGGGAACGATAGAGCGTAGCCTGCTGGTGTCTCCAGGCATGCGTGCTCGCGAGTACATCAAGGACCTGCGCGATCAAGGTAAACCGTACCCGTTTGCGCAGGTTTATGAAAAAGCACAAAAGTATATGCAAGAGGGCAGCCTTGCCGATGCACATTTGCTTTATTTTTTCGCTGCGCGTGAAGACCATGTGCCTTCAATTATGAAGTTGGCCGAAATGTCAGACCCAACCCTGTTTCGTGCCGAAGACGCCCTGATGGATGATGCCGATGTAATCCAGGCTTACAAGTGGTATCGAAAGGCTGCCGAGATGGGCCATCAGCTGGCCAGTGAACGCGTCGACGGGTTGCAGCAATGGGCCAGCAAGGCCGCCGAAGATGGAAATCCGCATGCGAGGCAGTTACTGCTTAACTTTCGATAGGTGAATTAATGAACGAAGCGTTCAGCAAACCGGTGACAAAAACCCTGATAATGGTTTTATTGTTAGCCCTGGCGGGTGGCCTTGCCGCGGCCGATAAACCCTTGTTGATGGAAGGCAAGAAAACGCTGTTTCAGCGGGTTCTCAGTGTGCCTGATGCGCGCCTTTACGAAGTGCCGGCAGATACGGCGACCTCCAGTGCGGTAATTCCATTCAGCGTACTCTATGTTTATGAGAAGGACGGTGACTGGATCAAGGTTGGCTACAATAGTTTCGGGCAAACTGCAGGCTGGGTTAAAAGCGATAAAGCCATCGACTGGAATCAGGCGTTGACGGTGTCGTTTAAGGATTCGCAGGATATGCAGCGGGTCATGATGTTTAACAGCAAAGACGACCTGGAACGACTGGTTAGCGATTACGACAAGGTGGGCTACCAGACGCTATACGAGTCGGCCGTAACCGGCGCCATTGCCAAGGACTCCCCGATTGTCGCGATCCAGCCGGAAGCCCATCTTGAAATCAGGGACAATTTCTACCTGGTTCCGATCAAGCAACATGAAGACGTTTATCTCGGTAACGAACAGGCGCGTCTGCTGAAAATTGCCAGTGTCCCGCTTGATGACTCGGCCCCGAAATCCGAGCTCGCAGCCATCGGCTCCGGTAGTCGCAGCTATCGCAGCGGTATTCACTTCGTCATCGATTCTACCCAGTCGATGGGGCCCTATATCGACCGCACCCGGGAGGCGGTGGAAAAGGTTTATTCCGCGATAGACAAACAGGGCTTGACCAGCCAGGTTGGTTTCGGCCTGACCGCTTATCGCGATAATATCGACCAGAGACCTGAGCTTGAATACCTGACTCGCCGCTACGTTAGCCTGCAGGAAGGCTCCAATGCCAAACAGTTCCTCGACAGTGTTAATACGCTGAGCCCCTCAGAAATATCGAGCCGTGATTTCCGTGAGGATGCCTATGCAGGCGTAAAATCCGCAATAGAAGATACCGACTGGGACAAGTTTGACGCACGTTACGTGGTCCTGATTACAGACGCGGGTCCGCGTGAAAGCCGTGATTCGCTGGGTGCGACCCGGCTCAGCGCACAGGCCTTGCGCCAGTTTGCTTTTGACCGCGGAATCTCGATCTGGGTGCTGCATTTGCGTACCCCCGCGGCTTTGGCAGACCATGAAAAAGCAGAATCCCTTTACAAGGAATTATCCTATTTTCCGGGCATAGGCGATTTCTACTACGGAGTCAGGCTGGGTGAGGTTGACGAGTTTGGAAACGTGCTGGAAGTACTGGCCAACCAAATTACGCAACAGGTGCTGGCAACCACCAATGGCGTACCACCCCTGCCAATGCCGGGGCAGGATACGGGTCAAACTCAACTCGCGCAGTTACAGGACCGGGTCGCAAAACTTGGCAACGCATTGCGTATGCGCTACCTCCAGAAAGAATCGGGGCAGCCGCTGCCCTCGGTGTTTGATGCCTGGATGGTTGATCGCGATTTTTTCAATCCCGAACGTTCGGCAGTGGATGTGCGGGTCCTGCTAACCCGTGATCAACTCAGTGATCTCAAGAACGTAATGCAACAGGTGCTGGAGCTCGCCGAAGAAGGCGTGCTCAGTCCGCAGAATTTTATCGACGATTTGAAAAGCCTTGCTGCGGCCGTTAGCCGTGATCCTTCGGCGGTAGCGGGTAGCACCTCGGGAGCCGGCGCCAACCTCGCCGACATGGGCTACATGCGCGAATATATCGAAGACCTGCCGTACACCGGAGAAGTGATGGACCTGACACTGGAAACCTGGGAAGAGTGGTCGGCCAAGGGACAGATAGAATTCATGTACCGGCTCGAGGGCAAGATCAATTACTACCAGGCTTTGCATGACCATACCGATCTATGGGTCACCCCGGGTGGCGGACCGGTCAACGGCAACTCGGTTTTTCCGGTTGCGCTTGATCTTTTACCCTAGCGTTTAGCAATTTTACGTGACCATCGTTTACAGGCTCAAAAACGTCGTTAAAGAACGGCTCATAGATGGCGCCGGATTTCGGCTCCTGGTCCCTGATATCCAGATCAGTGCGAAGGAAAACATTGCTCTGATCGGTCACAGCGGCTGTGGCAAGAGTACCTTGCTCGATATACTCGCGCTCATTTCAAAACCCGATTCCCTTGATGAAATGAGCTTGCACCCCGTGGATGGTGACAGCTACGATATTGCCGATCTCTGGGAACACGACAAGCAGAGCCCACTTTCCCAGATTCGAAAACAACATATCGGTTACGTACTGCAGTCTGGCGGCTTGTTGCCTTACCTGACAGTCAGGGAAAATATCGAGCTGCCACGAAAGTTGCTGAATCTACCCGAAGATGACTCAATCAAGTCAATATCCAAGGTACTGGGCATAGATCGCCAGCTCGACAAGGTACCGGGCCTGCTCTCTGCCGGTGAGCGTCAGCGCGCCTCATTTGCGCGAGCGCTATCGCACCGCCCCTCGATTTTGATCGCTGATGAACCGACCGCGGCCCTGGACCCGATTACCGCGCAAAAAATCATGGCAGTGGTCATGGAAGTCATCAGAGGGCTCAATATTACCCTGATAACGGCAAGCCACGATTGGGCGGGCGTTTACAAGATGGAGTTACGCACCTTGAAACAGGAGTCAGAAGTGATGGATGATGGCAAGGTTTACCAGTCGAGGTTTAGTGACTAATGGCGCAGATTTCCAGTATTGTGCGACTCAGTTTTCGTGACTACAGCCATGAGTGGCGCATGTCCGGTTGTTTTATCCTGGCGCTGGCCTCGGTGCTCGCGCCGATGTTGATTTTATTTGGCCTCAAGTTTGGCATCGTCAGCACGATGCTTGATCAGCTGATCGAGAATCCGACGAATCGCGAAATTAAACCTGTCGGCAGCGGCCGTTATAACGATGCCTGGATCGATCGCTTTCGCGAGCGGGCCGACGTTGAATTTATCATCCCGAAAACCCGTGCACTGGCCGCAACCATACAGTTAAAGAGCAATACCGCTAACCGTATTTTATCGACCGAGCTACTGGCCACGGCGGCGGGCGACCCTTTGCTCTCGAGATCAACCAGTTTCCCGCAGGATTATAACCAGGTTATTCTGAGCCAGAGCGCAGCGAAAAAACTTAAAGTTAATCTCGGAGATGAAATCGACGCCAGCCTCGCCCGGCAATTCCACGGCAAGCGCGAGCGGGTGCATTTGCCGATCAAGGTTATCGATATCGCTGACGTTGCGGTCACCTCGCGTAA
>CALJYH010000053.1 GCA_937984095.1 uncultured Gammaproteobacteria bacterium
TTTGTCTGGCTTCGATTACGATCTGGCCCAAATGCACACGCTCGGGGAATCATGCTCGCGCTATGAGCGCCGCGCCGACGACGCAACGCGCGATGCGGCAGATTGGCTTAAATGCGAGTTTTTGCAGAAGCATATCGGCAATCAATACTCTGGCATTGTTACCGCGGTCACTAATTTCGGGCTGTTTGTTCAGCTGGATGATTTATTGATCGACGGTCTGGTTCATGTGACCGCGCTCAAGCGTGATTATTACCAGTTTGACCCGGCGCATCATCGACTGGTGGGCGAATTGACGGGGCGCATTTACCGGCTCGGTGACCGGCTGCAGGTCGAGGTTGCCAGGGTGAACCTCGAGGACCGCAAGATTGATTTTGATCTGGCCGGAATGCCTGAAGAAAAACCGCCAATCACTGTCAAACGCAGGGGTAAAAAGCGCCAATCCAGGAAGAAAACAAGGACTCGAACCAGGTCCAGATGAGCAGCAGTATCGTTTACGGAGTTCATGCCGTCTTGCGCCGTCTGCAGCAGGCGCCGGAACTCTGTATAGAGCTGATTTGCGCCGATAAGCGCAATCCCCGCTTACTGCAACTTATTGACCAGGCGCGCGACGCCGGAATCCAGGTGCGCACTGAAACCCGTGCCGGCCTGAAACAGCTTAGCGGCACCGATAAGCACCAGGGATGCCTGTTGAAAACCCGCGATTCGAAACCGGTGATGGATTTCCAGCAATGTTTGCTTGGCGTGAATCAAAATTCATTGCTACTGGTGCTCGATGGAATCCAGGATCCCCATAATCTTGGCGCCTGCTTGCGTACAGCCGATGCCTGTGGCATCGATGCGGTCATCATCCCCCGGGACCGCGCGGTCAAGGTGAATGCGACCGTACGCAAGGTTGCCGCCGGTGGTGCCGAGTCGGTGCCGATTATCGAAGTAACCAACATTGCGCGCAGTTTAAAAGACCTCAAACAGGCCGGTGTCTGGATTTACGGCACCAGCGATATAGCCGAGGAAAGCCTCTATGACCACGACTATAGAGGTCCCATTGCGCTGGTCATGGGAGCTGAAGGTTCGGGTTTACGTCGACTAACGCTGGAATCCTGTGATCACCTGGTAAGGTTGCCCATGCGGGGGCAGGTCGAAAGCCTCAATGTTTCGGTTGCGACCGGCGTCTGCCTATACGAAATTCTGCGTTCCAGAAGCGCTTGCGGCCAGGCTTAGGGTCGGGTAGAATCCGCGCTCGCGAGTCGATCGCCGTGAAAGGCAGGTTGGCACTCCTTGCTCCACAGGTTTGATCCTGGGGGCATTATCCCAAGAGGAGAACAAATGAGACATTACGAAATTGTGTTTCTGGTCCACCCTGATCAGAGTGAACAGGTGCCCGCGATGGTGGAACGCTATCGCAACATGATTACCGATTCTGGTGGCGCCGTCCATCGTGAAGAGGACTGGGGCCGTCGTCAGCTCGAATTCCCGATCAAGAAAATTCACAAGGCGCATTACGTGCTGATGAATATCGAGTGCAATAAAGAAATACTCGATGAACTTGAGTCGGCGTTTCGTTTTAACGATGCGGTGCTGCGACACCTGACACTTACCTGTAAAGCGGCGATTACCGAGAAATCAGCCATGATGGAAGAAGTCGAGCGCGAGGAATCAGCAAAATCCAGCGATCGTAGACCGGCTGCAGCCAGCGATGAAATCGTTGATGAAACTGTCGAAACTCCGGCTGATGTTGGCGATGCCGAGTTAGTATCAGAAGCCGATGTGATTGCCGAGGTTGAAGCGGGGACTGAAGTTGAAGCCAGTAAACTTGAAGAAGAGGTGAATTAATCATGTCACGCTATTTTCGTCGCAAGCGTTTTTGCAAATTCACCGCGGAAGGCACCGATCAGATCGATTACAAGGATCTCGAAACGTTGAAAGAATACATCACCGAGACCGGTAAAATTGTACCGAGTCGGGTGACGGGTACCAAGGCAAGGTACCAGCGCCAGTTGGCGACAGCCATCAAGCGCGCCAGGTTTCTTTCTTTGTTGCCCTATACCGATCAGCACAAGCTGAGATAGATTTGGTGGGTGTCACGATGTTGGCACTGGCAAGATACACCCTTAGAGGACCCTACCAGGCAGCGGCGGTTGTTGGACTACTCGCGGTGCTTGCGGTGTTTATTCCACCCATGGCCCCGAATACAGTATTGGGGTTGCTGGCTGGCTCCATGTGCATGTTGCTGTCCTGCACACTGGTTGGGCTGGTTATATTGACCCAGGGGTCGGTATCCGGGCTCAAGGCAATAGGAGTCTCGATCCTGGGGATCACCCTGGTTGCATGGTTTTTGATCAGTGCTCCAGAGCTGGGATTATGGACCGGACTGGTGCAATGGTTACCGATAATCTTGCTGACGCAGACATTGCGAAGTAGCAAGTCATTGTCGCTAACGATGCTGGTGGGTCTGGTTTTAGGTACGATTGGCATTGCGGTCCAGTACCTCTCCTGGAGTACGCTGGAAGCCGAGATGATTTCTCAGGTGATCCAGCGCATGGAGCAGGTCGACCAACTGGACGAGGAACTGGTCGAAAGAAACATTCAGCTGGTACGCCTGTTCGTGTTAGCGATAGTGGCTATGGCCTACCTGGTATTCGTGCTGATCGTTTTGATCGCGAGATGGATGCAGGCAAGCCTTGCCGAGTCGCAGGGTTTTAGCCAGGAGTTCCGGGCCTTAACGCTAGGAAAACCTGCAGCCGTCGGGGCCCTCGGGTTGATGGTGCTTAGCTTCTGGATTGAACAACCCTGGTTGAGCAGCCTGTCGTTCCTGGTCGTGGTTGCCTTTATGTTTCAGGGCATAGCGGTAGTTCACAGCAAGCTTGCGCTGCGCAAGCAGGCACGCATGTTGTTGGTTCTGTTTTACACGCTATTGCTGATTTTCCCGCAGGTGGTGGCGTTAACCGCGATCACCGGGGTGATTGATAACTGGTTGGTTTTCAGAAAGAATTCTGCAGAACCAAATGATGAAAATAAACTTTGATTAAGAGGTAATCTGATGGAAGTTATCCTGTTGGAAAATATTGAAAACCTGGGTTCGGTCGGTGACAAGGTCAATGTCAAGTCTGGTTTTGCGCGCAATTACCTGGTGCCGCAGGCCAAGGCTCAAGTTGCCACAGCCGAAAACCTGGCAGAATTTGAAGCACGTCGGGTAGAACTTGAAAAAGCCGCTGCCGAGGCTAAAGCAACAGCGGAGACACGCAAACAGGCGATCGAAGCACTGGGCGTTATAGAAGTCACCGCATTGGTCGGTGCCGAAGGTAAGCTGTTTGGCTCGATCGGGGTCGCCGATGTCTGCGAAGCGATTGCATCCCTTGGTGAAACCGTGGAAAAAAGCGAAATCCGTATGCCAGAGGGTGCCTTGCGAGTCGTTGGGGAGCATATTGTCGATATTCATCTTTATACCGATATCGACACGCAGGTAACGATTAACATAATCGGCGAGGAGCAATAGGCCCCAATCCATAATATTTTTAAAAGGCTGCTACTTTAGTGGCCTTTTTCTTTTCTGTGTCGACTAAAAAGGTTTATCATTACCGACCCATGTCGATCTTCGATTACGTCAAGTATGTCTGAAATTTCCTCCCGAGTGGCGGAACTGAGCCAGCGCGTCGATGACCTCAAGGTTCCGCCCCAGTCAATGGAGGCGGAACAGTCGGTAATCGGGGGACTAATGCTGGATAACAAGTCCTGGGACTATATCGCGGACATCGTTAATGAACAGGATTTCTATCGTCACGACCATCGCCTGATTTTCCGGGCAATCAACGCGCTCGCCGGCGATGACAAACCCTATGATATCGTCACTGTTTCCGAATGGCTGGGTTCAAGGGGCGAGCTTGAGTCCATCGGTGGACTTGCTTACCTGAGTATTCTAGCCAACGACACTCCGACAGCCGTTAACGTCAAGGCTTACGCGAATATCGTGCGTGAGTATTCGATACTGCGCAGCCTGATCCAGATCGGTAATGAAATTTCAGCGAGTGCCTATAACTCAGATGGCCGTCCCAGCAAGGAATTACTGGATGAAGCCGAGCGTAAGGTATTCATGATTGCCGAGCAAAGTGCCGGCAGTCGCGAGGGCTTTGAAGCAATCAATGATTTGCTGGGGCGTGCCGTAAAACGGGTAGAAGAGATGTATCGCACCAAGGAAGCGATAACCGGGATAGCGACCGGATTCAACCTGTTTGATGACAAGACCTCGGGTTTGCAAAATTCCGATCTGATAATCGTCGCTGGACGTCCCTCGATGGGTAAAACCAGCTTCGCGATGAATATTGCCGAAAATGCAGCACTCAATAATGAAAGATCGGTTGCCGTGTTCAGCATGGAGATGCCGGGCGAACAGCTTGCCATACGTATGATGTCGTCGCTGGGACGCATCGATTCACACAATCTACGTACCGGCAAGCTTGATGATCATGACTGGCCGAGACTTATTTCATCGGTCAACATGCTTTCAAAGGCAAAACTTTTTATCGATGATACGCCGGCCCTGACGCCAACCGAGTTGCGCGCACGCACGCGTCGCCTGAAACGTGAACATGGACTGGACCTGGTGGTTATCGATTATCTGCAACTGATGCAGGTTGCGGGCTCGACCGAGAACAGGGCAACCGAGATTTCCGAGATTTCGCGTTCGCTTAAGGCACTGGCGAAGGAACTGAATGTGCCGGTGGTGGCGCTTTCGCAGCTTAATCGTAGCGTCGAGAGTAGGCCTGACAAGCGGCCGGTTATGTCAGACTTGCGTGAATCGGGCAGTATTGAGCAGGATGCCGACGTTATCTTATTCATCTATCGAGACGAGGTTTATAACCCCGAAAGCGCTGAAAAGGGTGTCGCCGAGTTGTTGATACGCAAGCAGCGTAACGGGCCGATCGGTATGGTCAAGCTGGCATTTCTCGGGCAGTACACACGGTTTGAAAATCTGGCGTTCGATCAATATGGAGGCGAGTTTGAATAGCCATGGGGCGAACCGGCATTCACGCGCAATCATCGACCTCGAAGCGTTAAGACACAATTACCGGTATTTAAAAGAGGCAGCGGGTGGCAATCGACTGATCGCCATAATCAAGGCCGATGCCTATGGTCATGGCGCACAGGAGGTTGCGGCTGCGCTTAAGGATGCCGATGCATTTGCAGTAGCCGCGGTAGGCGAGGCGGTGGCGCTTCGAAAAGCGGGAATTACCCAGAAAATCATTGTTATGGGTGGGTTTGTGCGTGCCGAGGAACTGCAGATCTGTATCGACCATTCACTCGATCCGGTGCTGCATCAACAGTTTCATCTCGATTGTTTACGTGAGGTACCGGATCTCGGCGACCTGGAAGTCTGGTTGAAGATTGATACCGGTATGGGAAGGCTCGGCTTTCCGCAAAGCGGGGCGCGCGAGATCGTCGATTACCTGACTGGCCTGGATACCCTGGGGAGCCTGCGCATCATGACGCACCTGGCCAATGCAGATGACGCCGAAAATGCGTTCACCGAATTCCAGATAGGTCAGGTCAAATCACTTGGACTAGACGACTACGAATGGGGTATCGCGAATTCTGCCGGTATCCTGGGCTGGCCCGAGACCCACCGTATCTGGGCTCGTGCCGGCATAGCGCTTTACGGAGCTGATCCGATGTCCGATCGTAAGGAAGCACGGCGCGAACTGCGGCCAGTGATGACCATGAAATCACTGGTGCTCGCGGTCAATCCACATCATAAAGGTGACCTGATCGGCTATGGCAATACTTTCACCTGTCCCAATGATATGGTGATTGCGGTCGTGGCAACAGGTTACGCAGATGGCTATCCACGGCACAAGATCGATACTGCGCGGGTCGAAATACACGGCAAGTTGTGTGATGTTGTCGGACGGGTGTCGATGGACATGATTACGGTCGATGTCAATCATCTGTCTGATGTTTGCGTCGATGACGAGGTCACGTTGTTTGGGGTAATGCAGGACGTCAATGACCTGGCCGATTGCTCGCAAACCATAGCCTACGAAATTTTGTGTAACGTTGGTGCCCACGTAAAGCGCGAATATGTTGGCTAAGGTGCCTGCCGTTATCCCCGCTTTCGCGAGGATGATGTGTTTAGAATTTACACTGGCAAATCAATCTAAATATCCGTAGAATCGCGCCTTCAAATTATGCGCCTGTAGCTCAGCTGGATAGAGTACTCGGCTACGAACCGAGCGGTCGGGAGTTCGAATCTCTCCAGGCGCGCCATCCCAAAAAGAACCCGCCAAAGGCGGGTTTTTTTTTTGGATGGGGGATTGGTGCCAGATAAGACTCCGGGGCAAGGCCCTAGCACAATCTCTACAGGAACGCTATCCTTAAATGCTTTTAAATCAATCATTTACAAGGCCTATTTAATGTAACTATTCACATACTGGTTTCTGGTATTACCGGAGAACATGCGAAATTGTACCTGGTTGCTTGCGCCGTCTCCGAAGCGGACGCTCATATTCACAATTCCAGAATCAGAGAACGGCTAGTAGCGGATCCTCAGATCCACAGAATGTAAAATGCCAATTTAATAATTTAAAGAACTTAGGTGCATAACTGAAAATTCGTACCAATGAAAATACTGTAGGGCCACACCTATATAGAAAAACTGTAATACAGGTACAAAAATTATTTATTTCGTAGTAGTTTGTGTAAACGCACAATAACCAGAAACAAAGGAGAAGGGCATGTTTAGAGGTAAAGTAAATCTGCCGCTTGTTCTGATCGTGACACTTGGGCTATCAGCATGTGCCTCAAACGAGTCAAAACCAATTGAGGTTAATCCATCTGACGGTCCGCTCGATATTTCCGGCACCTATGAGGTTGAGATTACCTACGGCAACGAGTTGGCCCGTGCCGACCGCGTATGGCTTTTCGGCAACAGTCCCGACATCGAATTCACCTTGAGGCAAAAGGGCGACAAGATAAAAGGCGAATTTTCGGGAAATCGAAATGGTACTCTTACTAAAGGGAAGATTGACGATGAAGAAGTGATTTTCGAATTTTTGCTAGAGGGCAAGGGAAGCGAGTTGAAAGATGGAAACGGTACCTGGATTGTTCAGGAAGATCGCAGTTTAAAAGGTGACTTCAATATTCGAGATGGACGGCTAGGCATTGTTAGAGGACTTTGGACTTTAACCAAAATTGAATAGCGCTCAGTTGTCTTAGTTAAAGTTTTTCGTTTTCCAGTTCTTCTCGTAACCAGTATTAGCTTGGAATCGTCCCGTATTTCTTTTTTAACGGGGCAATCTTCGCCCAGAAGCAGACGTTTTCTCTATCGTTATACCGAATGATTATCAGGAGTCCCTAATCCCGTCGTTCCCGACCGGGATCAGAGCGCAATTCTTTCTAATATAAGTAAATAATGTTTTCTGATCCCGGTTTTTGTTCATTACCCTGACCCACAAATAGTCCCCAACCTTAATCGTTCTGATTGACCACAATCACTTTGCGATGCGGGAATGGAATTTCTATATTATTCTCATCGAGTGCCTTTTTGATCTGTTCTGGCACGGAATACAGTACATCAAAATAGTGCACACCCTTGCAGAATGGTCTGACAAGGAAATCGACCAAGCTGTCGTTGAGCGTTTCAACCTCAATTAAGGGCTCGGGATCTTTCAGAATGTGTGGATGACTACTGATAACACCTTCAATCACTTTACGGGCAGCATCAATATTCTCATCATAGGCGATACCAAAATGCATATCGACGCCACGCACTTCATAATGTAAATGATTGATGATCTGCTCACCCCAGATCTTGCTGTTAGGTACAATGATTTGCTGGTTATCGAAGGTCTGAAGTATAGTCGTGAACATATCAATTTCGGTGACACATCCGAAACGTCCGGCGGCATCAATAAAGTCACCCACTTTGTATGGCCTGAAAATTAACAGCATGACCCCAGGCTGCAAGGTTGGTCATAGCTCCCTGTAACGCCAGACCAACGGCCAGAAACGGACGCTGATATTTACAGTAAAAACGTATCCCCTTTTAAACGGATTTAGAAGAGACTGGCAATAAACTGATAAAAAAACCGGGTAATCCGTTAAGGCGTTACCCGGTTTCTAAATTATTAATGCTTTATCAGATTATGATTCGAAAGTACCCCCAGCGCCGTCACACTCGGCTTTGCTCATTTCGAGGAATCCTTGCCCCTTGCATGAATTAAGACCTTTACAGCTGCTAGTGGCAGTTTTGCATGAACTTTGACCCTTGCATGAGTTCGCGCCCATGCACTTGCCATTGTGGCTACTTGCTTGTACTCCCATAGGAGCCGTTGCCAGCATAGCAGCTGCAGCAATTGCGAGCGCAGCTCCAGTTGTTTTTCTTGCAGTAATCATAGTTTGTGTCCCCTCATTAAAATGTTGTGAATGTAAGTTATTCGCCCGTTAATACAAAAATGCATACCCGGCAATTACATCTGACAGGCTTTATATACGCTTAGTTCATTATTGGATTTGCCGAGCGCCTTTTGTGGGACGATTTCGGAAGCCTGTTAATGATGTTTGAGGATCTGTTATCTCCAAAGGAGACGCTCATAAAGCCAAGGCGGGAGGCAACCTTCGGCCATTAACGGACGCCCAACAATAAAGTGATAATATGTTGTTGGGCTATATCCGTAACTCTTGAGTTATGTGGCGCATCCGCCTAGAGGGGCACCGTGTGGAATAAACGTGACATCGTCCGCGTTTGTAGCGTGATCATCGGGATCATCTTAGGCTGGGGACTGATCCGGCTTATTTTCCCTAGCCTCGATTATTATCCACCAGAGAGCCTTATCAACAACCTTGAACGGAGCTGGTTTGTCACCACCGGCTTACGCAAGCTTGCTATGGCGTGTTACGCAACGGTGGCGCTCATCGTCATGGCAATACTCTTCGGCGTCGTGCAGCAACGCTGGTCGGGACGCGGCAGCTTAAAAGGTTTTGCATTCGGAGCGTCATTCGGTGTCGTTTGGTTTCTAGGATTCCTTGGCGGCTGGGCGTTTCTGGGGACAACGTTCCGTGCAGAACTCTTAAACGGTATCGTCGATTCAGTTCCACTGGCGGTCGCTGGATGGCTTATCGGCATTGCGGTGGGTCGCGACGTACCGCAGTCGGGCCAGCTAGTGCCGAGGCCTTGGCTAGCTATTCTTCTCGTGGCGCTTGGATTCGTGGCGGTTCATGCGGTGGGAGCAACAATTCTCGACGATTTTGTTGGTTCGGCATCGAGTCTTTTGTTTGTCCCGACCAATCCAATACAATTCGCTCTGCTTATCGCTCTCGGGCTATGGATTGGGGGAATGTATATAGTTCTCCGCGCAGGGCTGCCCGGTGAAAGCTCCTGGGCACGGGTTGCCTTCTTCGCGTTTGGAGTTATTGGATTTAGCTGGACGTGGTTTCACATGTTTCTTGTGATAATCGATCTGGCCGGTTTACTGCATGTGGGGTTGCTTGCTGGTGTTATAGGTACTGTTGGCGTTTTCGCAGGCGCATTTGTCTACGAATGGATCGCTTCGCGTCGCGTAGATGATCCCTAAGCTGCGTAGCCATAGCGGCGCGAACTACTAAGTTTTGATCACTGATTAGCTAGAGTTCTTCTTTGCGATTAGCGTAAATTCTGCATCGGAGTGATTACTGAACCTGGTTTTCTCAACGATGTGAAAACCTGTTCTTTTCAATGAACGCTCCAGTTGTTGAGTAGTCAATAAGTTGATTTTAGGCAGAAAGCCCAAGTGACCTGCAAATCGCAGTAAGCTACCGAAGAGTTTATTTTTATTTCCCAAACATGCGGTTTCAGAGATAAATATCCCAGCGGGCTTGAGCAGTTCATGGACTCGTTTAAACACGACATCAATATCCTCAAAAAAATGCAACACGAAAAAGGCCATCACTACATCAAAACTTCCCGCTTGAAAAGATTCATCGAATATAGAGGTTTGTATAAAATTGATATTATCTAGATTTCTCTCTGCCATTCTCTCCTCGGCAACCGCAAGTAATTTACTGGAGATATCAATGCCTGTAACTTGCTTGACGTTATTTGCTATATCGCCGCATTGCGTACCAGTTGCACAACCGATATCCAACACAGACATTTCCGCTGTTAGATAGGTTTTAAGCCTCGTGATTTTTGTTTCATAGGCGGATATGTCTGAAATAGGCGATGCCGCATATTTCGTGGAGATTAGATCCCAAAATTTTTCAGGAGAGTCTTTAAATAACATATGAATATCAAAACAAACGCTATCAGGTGTGATCAATTCTGAGGAAAACTGCGGGTTTTTCGCCAACTCCTCGTTGAGCCACATGCGCCGACTCGTATCAGCACTTCGTCGGCAGCAACGTCAGGGGTGGACCAGTCATTTTCAAGCACCGGCTTTTCCGGATCGCCATGTCCAGTAAGCAGCATCGCCTTCATCGATTTCGATACTTTCATTGTTTATCACGTTTTTTAATCTCTGTTCATTCTAGTTGGAGACTAGCACGATCAACCTGAATCGGCACCGGTAGCTAAGTAAGCCAAGGATTTAATGAAAGATTAATGTTCGCGATGCTATTCCTTGATTGATCTCAAGGGTTCGAGTTGGGTCGGAAATCGCCGCTAGTGCCTCGAGCTTGAGAGTTGGTTTTCTTCAAAGCTGCCGCTCAGATTTGTTTGCTGAGCTTCTCGAAACGGCCAACTGGATCGGCCCTAGTATTTCGGACCAGTTGATTAAGTCCTCATGGCCTGTTTCTCAAACTCCAAAGGACTGATATATCCTAGGTAAGCGTGGAAAATAAATCTGTCCCCTTTTTCGGAAACTTTTTCGAAAAACTGACGCCGGACTTTTTTTCGAATAACGGCTATAACCGACTGGAAAAGGTGCTTTATATTCCGCTGGAACCAGCTGGGTAGAATTCACCCGTACGATCAATCAGCGCCAGGCTCGACATCTGCCTTGCAACCTAAGACTGGCCGGCCGGGTGTCTGCCAATTGCCCCAGGCAGCCCTCGACCATGGGAAACAATAGGGCGCAAGCCACGAATGACTGATTACATTTAATCTCATCTTGGTTTCACCCCGATGCCATCTTCAATCGTTTTGTCCGGATGTGTAATCACGGCGTCACCCTCCGCCAGGCCTTCCAGTATCTGTGCTGACAGTCCGTTACGTTGTCCGACTTTGACCCCGCGCCGTTTGGCCTTGTTGTTTTCCATGACAAATAGAGCCCATTGATCATCGATACGAAACAGGGCGCTGGCCGGGATTTGCAACACGTCTTCGTTTTCCCAGAGTATGAAGCGTGACTCGACACGGTAACCATCGCCGAGGGTTTGCCATCGTTCGGCGTCCGAGGTGATGTCGGAGATGATCAGCACGCGTTGTTCTTCCACACCCAGGGCGGAGATCTTGGTGAAACCGACCGGCTCCACGCGCCGCACTCGGCCGGTTAGCGATTTTTCGCCACCCCAGCGCTCGTACAGGACGGGCATGCCCGGTTTGATCTTCACAGCGTCCGCGGAGAGGACATCGGTCTCGATTTCCAGCGAGCGGGTATCGCCGATTTCCAGCAGGGGCTGTCCGCGGCTGACCACGCCTTCACATTCCTGATGCAGTTTGAGAATCCTGCCGGTGACGGGCGCGGCCACCCGCACGATATCTTCTGGATCCGACGACGTGTTTCCCGTGTAACGCAGCGCCGTGCGCGCGGCCTCGAGTTCGTATTTGGCGACGTCCACGGCGAACAAGGCGGAGCGCAGCCTGGCCTCAGTGCCGCGCTTGACTGCTCTGGCCTGGTCGAGCCTTTCTGCAGAGATGTGACCCGCTTCTACGAGCGGCTCGAGTCGCGCCAGTTCCGTGACGGCCAGGTCGGCTTCGGCACGTGCGACACTGACGTTCTGTTCGGCGGCATGCAACGAGGCTTCCGCAGCGGAAACCCGGGCGCGTGCCTCGGCCCGGCTACGAGGGTCGAGCGCTTGCGATTGCAGCGGGTTAATGTTGACAAGCGTTTCGTCTTTCTCGATGAGGTCGCCCACTTCCAGGTCGACGCGGCAGGTGGTGCCGGCGACCGGCGCGGTGATTATGTAGCGATCGATTACGCGGGTCTTGCCTTCTTCCTGGATGGTGACCTGCATGGGCGTGCGTTTCGCCTCGGCGATATCGACCAAGCGTGGCTGGGGCCTGAATCCATATGCCAATGCAGCCACGATTAGCAACAGTACGGTCAGCCAGGTGATGCGTCTTTGCCATTGTACGTTCATAGTTAATCCTTTGTTTTCAATACTTCGATCAGATCAAGTTTGTCCAGGCGGCGGCGCACCAGCAAGGCTGAAACGGCGGCGGCGACCAATACCACCAGCGCGGCAAAAGCATAGGTGGCCGGTTCGAGAACCAGCGGTACGCGGTACATTTCATTGCCAATGCTGGAGGCGATATAACGGCACAGCTCGTGCCCGAACCAAAGGCCCAGTGGTATGGCGACCAGGGTCAACAATGCCAGTTCGCCGAGCAGGATGTAGGAGATTTCACCACGCGTGTAACCCAGCACGCGCAGGCTGGCCAGTTCGCGGCTGCGCTCGGTCAGCGTAATACGCGCGCTGTTGTAAACCACGCCCACCGCGATAACAACGGAAAAGAGGGTCGCCACGAAGGTCCAGAACAGCATGGTTTCGTCCATGGTGCGGTGAAAGTTTTCGATCTCCTGGGTTCGGATCACGGAACCGACGATT
>CALJYH010000054.1 GCA_937984095.1 uncultured Gammaproteobacteria bacterium
CCTTGCGAACCACCGGATGCAAAAGCCTCATCGAGCCAGAAACCATGCTGCTCCGAAATACCATTGGCAACATCTGAAAAAGCGGCCGTACCCTTGTCGGCGGCGACAACCAGGTATGGATCGACGTTATCATGAATTCGAGTACGCGGGGGCGTTTTGATTTCGTCATCAACCCGATTATCGGTTAATTCTAAAAGGGCATTGATGTACAGGGCGTAGCAGGTCTGAACTTCGTCATAAACCTCTGACGCAGGTAAATGGGCAATCTGCTTGGTGATAAATCCGCCCTTGGAACCGGCCGGAACGATGACAGCATTTTTTACAATTTGTGCCTTCATCAATCCCAACACCTCGGTGCGGTAATCCTCGCGACGGTCCGACCAGCGTATTCCGCCGCGGGCGACACGACCACCGCGTAAATGTATCCCCTCGAAGCGCGGGGCATAAACATATATCTCGCACACAGGACTCGGCTTTGGAAGTTGTTCGATTCGTGTCGAATCGAGTTTAAAGCTGATGTGGCCGGAATCACCACCGATGTCCTGGAAGTAATTGGTACGAACCGTGGCATCGATCAGATTGAGCATCCGCTTGTAGATGAGATCATGGTCCAGAGATTCGATACTGTGCAGCTTTTCCTCGATTTCCCCGAAAAGATGGAGGTGAGAATCGCTGTCGATCTTATCCGGATCGAACTTGCGTATAAAACTTCGTACCAGCAACAGCGTAATTTCAGGGAAACTGTTCAGCGTCTCGATGATGTATTCACGACTATGTGGAAATCGAATTTGCTGCAGGTAGGCGGTATAGGCCCGCAGTATCTGGATATTCCGGGCCTTGATGCAGGCACTGAACAGTAAATGATTGAAATCGTCATTTTCGCTTCGCTTTTTCCAGATACTCTCGAATAGCTCGCTGAAGTAACGCGGTACTTTTTCAGGATCTACATCGCAGATATTATCGCCACGTTCTAAGGTAAAATGATTAATCCAGTAATTTCGATTGCCCAATCTGATGCGATAAGGCCGACCAATCAGTACCTGCAGACCCATGGACTCGAATACCGGCATCGATTGCGACAGCGGAATCGAATCTTTAAGTGTGAACAACTTGATCGAGTAATTTTTAGGATCCCGGGTAATTTTTACCAGCCTGGCCTGGGCCCGGTTACGGGTATTGATCGTCGCCAGAACCTCGAGATCCGGAATTGCGTCATCTACCGAAAAATCACCCTGGTAGTTCTCTGAAAAGGTTTCTTCACTAATTTTCAGCTTGTTCAGTTCGGGATTATCACCGACACGTTTGAATAGCTGTTTGTACCAATTGTTCATTACCGCAGCCCTTTTTGTATTATTGCCGGAATTGTAAACCTTTTATCGAAACGGGTTTGGCTCTATATTAGAGACCAGCTCTAAAAAATTCTATCTACTACCACGGAAAATATACATGCATGTTGGCCTGCCTGTCATTCCCCCTCTAGCAGACGACGAACAGCGTCGAAAGATTCGTGACTTTTACCTCAAAAACGAAGCCGAGGTAATCGACGAGTTGGTCGCAAATGCTCAATTCGACGACCAGGAGCGAAAGGCTATCAGCGCGATGGCTGCGGAGCTGATCAGCAAGGTTCGCGCAGATAGTAGTCCGAGTATGATGGAAAACTTTCTCGCCGAGTATGGTCTGTCGACCCGCGAAGGGGTTGCCCTGATGTGTCTTGCCGAGGCCCTGTTGCGGGTACCGGATGCACAGACAATTGATGAATTGATCGAAGACAAAATTTCTCCGGGCAACTGGGGCGAGCACCTGGGCCACTCAGGCTCTCCGCTGGTTAACGCATCTACCTGGGCGCTGATGCTAACCGGCAAAATTATTGCCCCTGAAGATGAGGGTGGTTTACGCTTGACCTTGCACGGTTTAGTCAAGCGACTTGGCGAACCCCTGGTGCGCAATGCAGTGGGTCAGGCGATGCGTGAACTGGGCAGGCATTTTGTACTGGGCACCAATATCGACAAGGCGAGAAAACGAGCCAAAGATCTGCAACGGCGCGGCTACACCTATTCCTACGATATGCTCGGCGAGGCCGCCCGTACCGAAACTGACGCACGCAACTATCACCTGGCTTATTCGGACGCAATCACCGGGTTGGCAAAGGATTGTAAACATAAGAGCACGCGCGATAATCCGGGCATATCAGTTAAACTATCGGCGCTGCATCCACGTTACGAAATGGGCCAGTATCAACGCGTTATCGATGAACTGATACCGAGGGTTGAATCATTGGCTATGCTGGCCTGCTCCGCCAACATGGGTTTTAATATCGATGCCGAGGAAGCTGATCGCCTTGATATTTCTCTCGACGTCATAGATGCGGTACTATCGAATCCGGCATTGCGCGGCTGGGATGGTTTCGGTGTTGTGGTGCAGGCTTTCGGTAAAAGGGCGATGCCGGTGCTCGACTGGCTTTATGCCCTGACCCAACGACTTGACCGCAAGATCATGGTCCGCCTTGTAAAAGGCGCCTACTGGGATACCGAGATCAAGCGTGCGCAGGTACTCGGACTCTGCGACTATCCGGTTTTCACCCGCAAGGTAAATACCGACATATCCTACCTTGCCTGTGCCAGAAAACTGCTGGCGATGACGGATCGCATTTATCCCCAGTTTGCAACTCACAATGCTCACTCGGTAGCGGCTGTTCTAAAGCTTGCGGGTGATCAACACGACTACGAGTTTCAGAGGCTACATGGCATGGGTGAGTCCTTGCATGAGCACGTGCATAGCAAGCACGCTGCACGCTGTCGCATTTATGCACCGGTGGGCGAGCACCAGGACTTGCTGGCCTACCTGGTCCGACGTTTACTCGAAAACGGCGCCAACAGTTCTTTCGTCAATCAAATTGTTGACACCAGCATTACCCCGGAATCAATTGCACGTGATCCGATCGATGTGATATCGGAGCTTGAACACGTGTCGAACCCGAGTATCACCATGCCCCCGGATCTCTATGGCAGCGTACGCCTTAATTCACAAGGTTGGGATATTACCGACCTGACCTGCCTGCATGAAATTAACCAGTCTCGCGAGCTACTGAATACAAAGACCTGGCAGGCAAAACCACTGACCGCCGCAAGCATAACGTATACAACGAGTCGTGATGTGTTTAATCCTGCGGATCCCGGGGACCTTGTAGGAGAGGTCTTCGAAGCGGAACTCGACACCGTCGAGCACGCGATTAAAAGTGCTGTCGAAGATAGTGCCGAATGGGCACGATCCAACCGGGAGGAGCGCGCTGCCTGTCTGCAACGTGTGGCCGAGCTCTATGAACAAAACGCCGCGGAACTTTTCGCCTTGCTGGCGCGTGAAGCCGGTAAATCCTGGCTCGATGCCGTCGGCGAAGTGCGCGAAGCGGTCGATTTCGCACGTTACTACGCGACACAACTCGATTCGCTGAACACTAACCTCAGTGCACGTGGCGTTATAGCCTGTATTTCTCCCTGGAACTTTCCCCTGGCTATTTTCAGTGGCCAGGTATTTGCTGCACTTGCCACAGGAAACTGCGTTATCGCGAAACCTGCCGAGCAGACCAGCCTGATAGCAGCATTCGCAGGTGACTTAATGTACCAGGCTGGCATTCCACGAACCGCATTCCAGCTATTACCGGGAACGGGTGCAGTTGTCGGGGCAGCCCTGAGTGCAGATGCGCGTATTGCCGGTATCTGCTTCACGGGTTCAACGGCGACCGCGATGCACATCAACCGCAACATGGCCCGACATTTACCAGTAACGGCACCGTTGATTGCCGAGACTGGTGGTTTGAATGCCATGATTGTCGACTCTACCGCGTTGCCCGAGCAGGTGGTTCGCGATGTGCTGGCCTCCGCTTTTCAAAGTGCGGGTCAACGCTGCTCTGCATTGCGTATGCTTTATCTGCAAGAGGATGTAGCGGATAAAGTACTGGAAATGTTGTTTGGCGCAATGGATGAGCTGAACGTGGGTAATCCCTGGTACCTGGCTACCGATGTCGGACCGGTTATCGACCAGGCCGCAAAACAAAAAATTGATGCGCATTGTCTAAGCATGTCGCAACAGGGGCGTGTGCTTAAATCTCTCGATGTACCGGAGCAAGGCCTGTTCGTCGCCCCGACCGTGATTGAACTTGAGGGTATCGAGCAACTCGAAGAAGAGATATTCGGCCCGGTGTTGCATGTTGCTCGCTTTGCGGCAAACGATCTTGATGCGGTGGTTAGCTCGATTAATGAGCAGGGCTATGGCCTGACCTTCGGCATACACACCCGTGTTGATTCTCGTGTGGAGCAGGTTGTCAGACGCATAAAGGCGGGCAACGTATATGTTAACCGTAACCAGATTGGCGCGGTAGTCGGCACCCAGCCGTTTGGTGGTGAAGGTCTTTCCGGTACCGGCCCCAAAGCCGGCGGTCCCTGGTATTTGCATCGATTCGTTTGCGAAGCGAATACGCAATTCAACAGTATAAAAGAACAAGCGATTGATACTACAACGTTACAAAAACTCGTATCGAGTGTTGCAAGTTCCGCGTCGACTCAGGTAAATCCTGACCTCGAGAAATTACAACGGCTGGCCAACAACGAGGGGCTTACCCACGACGTTAAATCAATTGTCGATATTCATAAAATGCCAGGGCCGACCGGTGAAAACAATCAATTGTCGGCACATCCACGCGGGCTGGTGCTGTGTCTGGGACCGACACGCGCCGATGCGCTACTGCAGGCAATATCAGCCCTGGCGCAGCAGAACCCTGTCGTAATCGTAGCCGAACAGGCTGCTCAATTAGGCGAACTTTTGCACCAGGCCGGATTGAGCGCGGCAGGAATCGATGGATCGGTCGAACCCGACTCGCTGCGAGTGATAACGGGAGTCGATGCAATCATGTCGCAAGCCGATGTCGAACAATTACGTGCTTACCGAATTGCGCTGGCTGAAAGGGACGGTAAGTTAATACCGCTGATTTCTGGGCATGATGAACTCGATCGCCTGATAGTCGAACGTCACTTATGCATCGATACGACCGCTGCCGGCGGCAACGCCAGCCTGATTGCTGCGGGTAGCTAACTGATAACCCGGAAGAACTCGCCCTGGTCGCACACCGGACAGCGCGGTATCTGACCGGATTTAGACAAGGTGATGTTATTGTCACAATTGTTACAGCATAGGGTTCCGGCATTGCAGACTTCACCGCTTCGATACACGCTTGCCTGGTGATCCTCATTCTCAAAAGCTCGAAAATCCAGCCAGGCTTTATCTGCAGAGCGTGCAATCAATTCGATAAAGCGATCTTCTACCAGGGTCAGATCAAAACTGAACCAGTCCTTTAATTCCTTGCCCTGTTGATTCAGCGTTTTATTGGCCTTTTGCATATCACGTTTCAACGTGTCGCCCAGGCCCTCTGCTTCCTCCTGGGTCAGAGCAAACAGCTCACGCGCCAGTATCTGTGCATTGTGCACCATCTCATCAACTGTGGGAGCAAGCGCTTCTTCGGCTTCATGGATTGCGTCGCTGACGTTTTCTACCATGTGGTCGAAAGCGGCAACCAGCTTTTCTCTGTCGTTAATTTCCATGGATCCATTAATAGCGCATAATATCGGGCCGCACAAGTAAGCCTCCTGTTTCGATGACACAGATCAAATCCAGTACCGATCAATCGACGGTTCTCAAGTGGTGGTCTCGCCTGGCCAGACTCCCGGCTGGTAGTTGGTTATTTAGTCTTGCGCTAGGCCGGATTGCACCCTACAGCAGTACCATCAGTGCCCGCGTTGAAGCAATAAAACCTGGCTATGCCCGGGTGAGCCTTAAAGACAGGCGCAGGTTACGAAATCATCTGCATTCGATACATGCCATTGCATTGGTCAACCTGGGCGAAATCGCGACCGGTCTTGCCGTACTGTCTACAATTTCTGCTAACATGCGTGGCATCGTGCTTGACATCCAGGCCGAATACATAAAAAAGGCACGAGGCAAGATAACCGCTATCGCCGAGTTTCAATTACCCGAATCCTTGACAGACAATACAGCCTGCCAGGTAGAGGCAAACCTGCGGGATCAAAGTGGAGAAACCGTCACCATCGTGCGGGCAACCTGGCTAATTGGATATAAAAATTGATAAATCGAGAACTACCCCCGGCAGCGAAAGCTTTTTGTGAGCAGGTTGGTATTCGCTACCCGGTAATCGGTGGCGCCATGTATCCCTGCAGTAACCCGGAACTGACGGCCGCGGTTTCAGAAGCGGGTGGCATTGGCATTTTACAGCCGATATCGCTAACTTATGTCCATGGCCATCAATACCGTGAAGGCATTCGACTGATGCGTAGCCTAACGAACCAACCGATTGGTATGAATGCGTTAATTGAAAAGTCGTCGAAAAAATATCATCAGCGCATGTCAGAATGGATCGATATCGCACTGGAAGAGGGCATACGATTTTTTGTGACTTCGCTTGGCAAACCGGATTGGGTTGCCGAACGCGTGCATGCAGCAGGTGGCCTGGTTTACCACGATGTTACCGAGTTGAAATGGGCAAAAATCGGCCTGGATAATGGCGTCGATGGATTGATTTGTGTTAATAATCGCGCCGGTGGTCATGCCGGACCACAATCGATGAAACAGATTTACGAGGAATTACAAGCACTCGGAGCGCCACTGGTTTGCGCCGGTGGTATTGGTGAGGCTGAAGATTTCTGGCATGCACTGGATACCGGTTACGCGGCCTGTCAACTCGGGACACGTTTCATCGCCAGTAGTGAATGCCGGGCAAGTAACGCTTACAAGCAGGCAGTTGTCACTGCAGAAGAATCCGACATCGTGTTATCCGAGCGCGTAACTGGAATCCCGGTATCGGTCATCAACACCGATTTCATCAAACGTAGCGGTACCCGCATAGGATGGTTTTCGCGCTGGATGCTGAAGGGTAATAAAACCAAGCACTGGATGCGCATGTTCTACGGTTTAAAGTCGATTTGGCAGTTGAAGTACTCGTCGCTGGATGAGAAAGGGGAAAAAGACTACTGGCAGGCGGGCAAGAGCGTGGCCGGAATCGACAGCATTGAATCCTGTGAAACTATTATGCAGCGCCTAGTTGGCGAAAAAGTCTGACAACATGAAGGATACATTAATTTACGTTCATGACCCGATGTGCAGTTGGTGCTGGGGATTCGAGCCCACGCGCAAGATAATCTTCGAAACCGTTGCCGACCGTATGCAGATTCGTCGATTGGTCGGTGGTCTCGCATCCGATTCGGATCAACCCATGCCTGAATCGATGCGCTTGATGTTGCGGCAAACCTGGCAGCGCATCGAGCACACAATTCCCGGTACACGCTTTAACTACGCGTTCTGGGATGAGTGTTCACCGCGTCGCTCGACCTATCCGGCAAATCGGGCAGTCATCGCAGCCAGGGAGCAGGGTGAAAGTTTTGACCCGATAATGACCGCCCGGATTCAACGGGCTTATTATCTCGAAGCGAAGAATCCATCGGATAACTCTGTCCTGGTTGATCTGGCTGCTGATATTGGACTCGATGTCGAGAAATTTGCAGAAAGTCTTGAGTCGGATTCCTTGCAACAAAAGCTATTGGCAGAGATTGAAAGTACGCGGGCGATGGGAATCAACAGCTTTCCAAGCCTTGCCATCCACAGAGACGGGATACTTAGACATATTGGATTGAGCTACACCGATCCGGATGCGATGCTAAGCCAGATTGAAGCCACTTAACGAAT
>CALJYH010000055.1 GCA_937984095.1 uncultured Gammaproteobacteria bacterium
TTCAGCCAACTTGTAGGTGGCTTTACGAGCGCCAGTACACTGGACTATTGAAGCGTTCTGAGCACAGCTAGATCAAGGCAAAAAATTGCGAAAGGAGGAGTTTACTAAAAGTAAACGACGAACTTGAGCAATTTTTTAACGCAGATATAGCTGTGCTCAGGGCGCTTCAATAAAAAAAGCCGGGGCATGGCCCCGGCTTCAACTAAGTACTGCTTTATTATTAGTGTGAGGAACCGAGTACAGTGTCTCCTGACGGTACTCGAATTTCGTCTACCATGGCCTGGGTTTCTGCATCAGGTTCCGGTGTCATCAGCGATACCACAACCATCAGTATCAGGCTGACCGGCATACCAATGATGCCGAAACGCAGATGGTCGATACCGATCCACGGATCCATGCCGCCGAAGCGCACCTGGTACAGGTACCAGGTACCAGCGAGGAAGCCACCGGCCATACCTGCGATTGCACCCTGGCGATTTGCACGTTTCCACCAGATACCCAGTACAATCGGGAAGAACAGCCCGGAACAGGCAAAGTCAAATGCCCAGGCTACCGCCCCCAGAATACTGGTTAGCTTCAGACTCGCGACGAAAGCACCCGCGGCACCAATAGCGAGTAACAATGCCCGCGCTACCAGCAGACGCTTACGGGTTTCCGCTTCCGGATCGATGATCTTGTAGTAAAGATCGTGAGACAACGCGTTTGCGATCGCGAGTAGCAGGCCATCCGCGGTTGACATCGCTGCCGCCATACCACCTGCAGCCACGAGGCCGGAGATAACGTACGGCAGACCCGCAATTTCCGGCGTCGCCAGCACCACTATATCGCCGCGCATAAAGAACTCGTTGAGTTGCAGTATGCCATCGGCATTCGCGTCGATGATCTGCGCAAAGCCCACGTTGCTCCATTTCTGGATCCACTCCAGCGCCTGCACATCAGCGATCGATTTGCCGATGATACCGGTTGCGAGTTCAGGATCGAGAATCTGCAGCTTGGTGAAAGTTGCCAGCGCAGGAGCGGTGAAGTAGAGCAGGAAGATGAACATCAGAGACCAGGCTACCGATTGACGTGCTGCCCTGACCGATGGCGTGGTGAAGTAGCGCATCAGGATGTGCGGCAGTGACGCGGTTCCCAGCATCATACAGGCCACCAGTGTCACGAACTTCCAGCTCGCCATCGCTGAATCGCCAGCTGCAGCAAACGGCACCGACAACGCCTTCAGCCCGCCCTTGGCGCCAGCGACCGCATCGAGTGTACCGAGGCCATGCAAGGCTTCGAGCTCGGTAATGCGTTGTACCGCGTCACCGTATACGAATTGCGGAATCAGGCCAAAGCCCTGCTTGTTGGACATCCAGAACACCGGTACCAGGTATGCAATGATCAGTACGATGTACTGTGCCACCTGGGTCCAGGTTACCGCACGCATTCCACCAAGCATGGAGCACAGCAGGATACCGAGCAGTCCGAACCAGACGCCAACTTCAAATGGAATCTGAAGTGCACGTGCCGCAATCGTACCAGTCGCATTGATTTGTGCGGTTACATAGGTAAACGACGCTACTGCAAGCACCACAACACCGAGGAAGCGCGGCAAATTACCGCCGTAGCGTGTACCGATGAAGTCGGGCACCGTGTAGCAGCCAAACTTGCGCAGGTAAGGTGCCATCAGCGAGGCCACCAGGATATAACCCCCGGTCCAGCCGACCACAAACGCCAGATAACCGTGTCCACCGAAGTAGATACCACCGGCCATCGCGACGAATGATGCACCCGACATCCAGTCTGCCGCAGTCGCCATCCCGTTGAACACAGCGGGCACTTGCCGGCCTGCAACGTAGTAAGCGTCTACCGCCATGGTCCTCGAGAGGAAGCCTATTCCAGCATAAATAACAATGGTAAAGGCAACGAAGAGGATACCGATGGTATCTGCACCAACGCCCATCTGCTCCAGGATTGCCATGAGAAGTACGAATACCAGGAAACCCCCGGTATACATACCGTATATTTTCGGCAGGTTCTCGATAAAAGTCCCGCCAGCCATTTTAGCCATGGTCTAATCCTCCTCTGCTAAGCCGCAATCGCGGTCAATTCTGTCCTGGGCCTTGACGAACCAGAACAAGGTGATCACGAATACGATTTCAGAACCCTGCGCGGCCATGTAGAAGCCCAAAGGCCATCCAAAAAATGTTACCGCGTTGAGGCTTGAAGCGAACCAGTGAACGACAAAAGAAAAGATAAACCAGATGGTGAGCGTAACCATCATCAGCGACTTGGTTCTGCGCCAATGATCATCTCGTTTGGATGTATCCATTATGTCCCCCTAATTATCAGGTTATAAAACGTTAACGTTTGATCGTGTCTAAAATTTATTTTATTAACGCAAGGCCAATATGCCCAGAAATCGTGGTATTTGCCAGACAAAAACCCTAGTATTGGCCTTCAGGAATGCTAATTTGGTGCATAATTTTTTAAATCCGGGAAAATGCTGTTACGTTTGGTAACAAATTAAATAAAATCTGTTGAAATCGCTCGATATCGTCAAATCTTATGTCAACCCCCTATTCACCCGCAGTTACTGGCAAATGGTGGGAGACTATGTTGGCATCGGCAAACACAAGAAAACGGACGTCATAAAAGACCAGGATTCGCTCGCGACTTTTCTCAACACGCGTGCGAGCCATGTTGCACAGACGTCCCTTTACGGTTATCTGCGTACCCGCGCCGGAACCCGCTTCCCGGAAATGTTCGAAAATCCGGACATTCTGATATCGATTAATATCGCCAAGTGGCACATCTGGCTGGCCTGTCTTTCGGACCTCACCCTCTTCACCGGCCACCACCTGTATCAATCAGGAGAAATTGACGAGTCCACGTTGGAGGAGTTGATAAGCGCAGCGCTCAAACAGGTCCTTGACGAAGTCGGCATGCCCGAGGAAGCCGGTTCAGACTTCGTATCCGCGAGGGAAAAAGTCATGCAGAGAATTGTTAACTGCGACTGGAATGTGGAACGCGACGACGACACCGTATTCAGCCAAAGCCCCGAGGCACTATACTACTGGGCACCGATTGCCGACGAATTGAAGGAACTCGACGAATCCATCGTCAAAAGCTCAATTCGATACCGCTGGATCGAAATACGCCGCAGCCTGCGCAAATTGCTCGACTGCAAAACCTTAGTCGAAACGTTGCGTGCCGCTGAACTCTAACGCAATTCCGTCAGCGCCTGCTGCATAGATTGCGACAGGCTGGTTTTCTGGCCCCCATCTGCATCGAAGTTCTCAGCGCTCAGCCACTGCTCGAATACAGTTTTTGCGACTGGCCACTCACGATCCAGTATCGAATACCAGGCCGTATCGCGGTTACGCTGCTTGTACATGGTTGCCTGCCGAAATATACCTTCGAACATGAATCCCAGCCGTCTCGCCGCAGCACAGGAAGGCTGGTTTAATGCGTCGCACTTCCATTCGTAGCGCCGATAACTCCAGACATCGAATACCTGGCGCATCATCAGGAACATCGCCTCGGTTGAAATCGGTCGGCCTTGCATGCGCGGCGAAAAATGAATATGGCCAACCTCGATAACACCAACACCGGGCTCAATGCGCAAATAGCTGGCGATGCCCACCGCCTTTCCGGTTGTCAGATCGATGACGCTGAAAAAGCACGGATCATCGCTTAAACAGTTTGAAAATATCCAACTGCGAAATTCGTCTTCCGTGCCGAACGGCCCGTAAGGCAGGTAGGTCCAGTTACGCTGATCCTGGTCCAGACTGAAAGCCTCAAACAGATCACTGGCATGTTGGTCTATATCAATGGGTTCCAGACGACAACGCCTCCCGTGCATGATCGCACCGCGGGGATGCTCACGAGCCTGCCAATCGGCAACCGGGAATCCGATTGGTTGTCCAAGGTCATTGATTAGTCCCGACACTTATTGAATCCTTCAAATTTGAATTGTTAAAGCCAGCACGATTTAAGTACACTCACCACGCCTGACACATTGTTCAATTCTACAATCTGTAGTCCCTGTGGGGAACCAACACATGCTAATGCTCGATGCCGACAAGATTCTTAATAGTATCTCGCTCTCAACGATGGTCGACGAACTGGCCGCGATGCACCGCGAGCCAATCGGCCTGGTTGACGAAATGCTGATGGAATCGGCGGACGACAATAATAGTGTCAGCCATTTTTTCATTCGCACCGGCTGGCAACCTGAAAAAGCAGTCGGCGCGAAAGTAATCACGATTTTTCCGCGCAATAACCAGAAACGCGATTGGCCTTCGATTCAGGCAGTCTATATCTTGTTCGAAGGCGTGAACGGCACCCCGGTCGCCTGCCTCGACGGTACCGCGTTAACCTGGTTAAAAACCGCTTGCGATTCAGCGCTCGGCAGCCGCTTACTGTCACGTGAAAATATCGAATCGATGCTGATGATTGGCGCCGGCCAGATGGCGCCTCACCTGGTGAGTGCGCATTGTGAGGTGCGTCCATCGCTACAACGGGTACATATCTGGAACCGGACGAGCGACAAGGCGCAAAATCTCTGCACCAGTCTGGCCGATAAGTATCCGCAAATCAGCTTCACACCAGTAACTGAAATCGAGGCTAGCGCCAGGCAGGCTGACCTGATCTGTTCGGCTATCGGATGCACGCAACCGATTATTCGGGGTGAATGGCTGAAACCCGGCACCCATGTCGATTTAATTGGCGCCTATACCGCCGAGATGCGCGAAGCCGATGACGAATGCCTGCGTCGCGGTAGCCTGTTTGTCGATGCGCGTGAAACCACGATACATCACATCGGCGAGCTGATGATTCCACTGGCCAGCGGGATAATCAGCGAGGCCGACGTACTCGCCGACTTATCCGACCTGTGCCTGCAACGTCACCCAGGACGGCAATCCGATGATGAAATTACGCTGTTCAAAAACGGCGGTGGTGGCCATCTTGACCTGATGTGCGCAAGAATTTTGCACCAAAATTGTCAGACCAAATGAGCACTCGTATACAACTTGAAGATATCGAGGCGGCGCGCGCGCGAATAGCTCCGTACATTGTTCCACTGCGGATTACAGATTCCCCTTCCCTTTCAAAGCAGTATTCCAACAACATATTACTGGCGCATGAGTACCTGCAAACCACCGGCGCCTTTAAGTTACGCGGTGCGATGAATTCGGTTCTGCAGCTCGAACAAGGTACCACCGGGGTAACCGCGGTATCGACTGGAAATCATGGTCGGGCGCTCGCCTACTCCGCTCGACAGGCAGGTGTGCCCTGCATTATTTGCATGTCGGAACTGGTGCCTCAAAACAAGCTCGAAGCAATTCGCGCGCTAGGCGCCGAGACCCGGGTCATCGGAAAATCCCAGGACGAGGCCGAGATCGAAGCCAAACGTCTCGTCACCGAGGAAGGCTACACCATGATCCCTCCCTTCGACCATCCCCACGTCATCGCCGGACAAGGTACTCTGGGTCTCGAGATGCTGGAGCAGGTGCCCGATGTGGATACGGTGTTGGTACAGATTTCCGGAGGTGGCTTAATTTCTGGAATTGCACTGGCGATTAAATCTCAAAAACCGAATGTTCGTATTGTCGGCATTTCGATGGAACGGGGATGTGCGATGGCGGCTTCGCAAAAGGCCGGAAAACCAATCGAAGTCGAGGAGTTACCCACCCTTGCCGATTCGCTCGGAGGAGGAATCGGCCTCGACAATCAGCTGACCTTCGATATGGTGCGCGACACTGTCGATGAAATAGTACTGTTGAGCGAGCCTGAAATTGCTGACGGCATCCGTCATGCTTATTTTAAGGAACAGGTTATTCTCGAAGGCGGCGGCGCGGTCGGAATTGGAGCTTTGCTGGCGGGCAAGGTTACCCCAGGCGAAAATACTGTTGTTCTGCTAAGTGGAAAAAACATAGACATGGAACTACATCGTAAAATCATTAACGGTGAGGAGCATTCACTCTAGTGGCAGATATCAGAATTCTTACCGAGGCTGAGCTTCGCAGCCAGATTCAGCTTGACCTGGCTGCAGTGGAGTGCGTGGAAAACGCCTATCATGCGCTCGCCACAAAGTCAGTCGTCATGCCACCCATCATGCGACTGGATATTGTCGAAAACAACGGGGAGATCGACGTCAAGACGGCTTACATCCCCGGCGTCGATAGTCTGGCCATCAAGATAAGCCCCGGGTTTTTTGATAATCCCAGTCTTGGCCTGCCAAGCGTCAACGGCTTAATGGTTTTATTCAGCACACGCACCGGCATGGTCGAGGCGCTTTTACTCGACAATGGCTACCTGACCGATATTCGCACTGCCGCTGCAGGTGCGGTGGCGTCCAAATACCTGGCGCGAGCCGACAGCCACAGTGCTGCAATCCTCGGCGCCGGGATGCAGGCCGGTCTGCAACTCGAAGCCCTGATCCTGGTACGCGATATCAGCTCGGCAACTATCTGGGCTCGCAATTTTGAGAAAGCCCGGGAAAAAGCAGAGGACTTAAGCAAGCGACTCGGGATCGAAGTTACCGCATGTGCCGATGTCGCGGCGGCAACTGCCGAGGCCGACATCATCGTCACCTCGACACCCTCGACCCAACCAATACTAATGGCCGAGCACATCAAGGCGGGGCAACACATTACCGCCATGGGATCCGATTCCGAACATAAAAATGAAATAGATCCCGCCATCATCGCGGATAAAGCACAGTACTTTTGCGATCGCCTGTCTCAGGTCAGGCTGCTCGGTGAACTGCACCATGCGATCGATAAGAAACTGGTAACCCTGGCCGCTGAATTCCCTGAGCTGGGCCAGGTCATTTCGCAGCAGATGGCCGGGCGTGCAAACAGCGACGACATAACGCTGTGTGATCTGACTGGTACCGGCATTCAGGATACCGCGATTGCAACTTTAGCCTACCAGCTGTGCCAACAACACCAGGCCGGCACCAACTTCGCTACCTAGAGAAATAAAACATGCCGAAAGATGCAAAACTAAATTTTTCTTTGGAAGAATATAAACAGCGACTCGAAAAGACCCGGGCTGCAATGTCCGATAATAATATCGATTGCCTGGTCGTGGTCGATCCTTCCAATATGGCCTGGCTCACGGGTTACGACGGCTGGTCTTTCTACACGCACCAGTGCGTCATCGTACAGCATAACCAGGAGCCGATCTGGTGGGGACGCGGAATCGACGCACCCGGCGCGGTGCGCACAACCTATCTCGACCAAGACAACATTTTAAAATACCCGGACCACTTCGTGCAGTCCGATGTCTGTCACCCAATGGATCACCTGTCGGAAGTATTGCGCGAGATGAAACTTGATCGAGGTTCGATCGGTGTGGAAATGGAAAACTATTATTTTTCTGCAGCCGCGTTCCGCTCACTGCAAACCTGCTTGCCCGAAACAACGCTTATCGATGCTACCGCGCTCGTCAACTGGCAACGCATCATCAAGTCAGAGCAGGAGTTGACCTATATGCGCAGCGCGGCGCGCATTGTTGAAACCATGCACGCGCGTATCTTCGAGATCATTGAACCCGGACTTAAAAAAAATGAGCTCGCGGCAGAAATTTTTCGCACCGGCATTGCCGGCAAGGACGAGCATTGGGGCGATTACCCGGCAATCTTGCCACTGTTGCCAACCGGAATGGATGCCACTGCGGCACACCTGACCTGGGACGACTCCAAACTCAAACCTGGCGACATCACCTTCTTCGAAATTGCAGGATGCCACAAACGCTACCACTGCCCTTTGTCACGCACGATTTCACTTGGCACACCACCACAAAAATATCTCGACGCCGAAAAAGCCGTGCTTGACGCGATGCATGCAGGGCTCGAAAATGCGAAACCGGGTAAACTCTGCGAAGACATCGCGATTGCTTTCTTCGATAGGCTTGAAAAACACGGCTTCAAGAAAGAGAATCGCACCGGGTATTCAATCGGCCTGTCATATCCGCCTGACTGGGGCGAACGAACCATGAGCCTGCGCCGGGGTGACAAAACCGAGCTTAAAGCAAACATGACCTTCCATTTCATGCCGGCGTTGTGGCTTGACGATGGTGGCCTCGAAATTACCGAGTCAGTTGTTGTGACTGATTCCGGTTACGAGAGCCTGGCCAATGTTGAACAACGGCTACTGGTGAAATAAATATGGCAAATCCGATAGCAGCGACCATAGATCTGGAGCGCGACGGCCTGCAACACGGTTTCCTGCAGATACCGCATTCACGCAATGATTCCGCCTGGGGATCGATCATGTTGCCAATTACCGTCGCCAAGAACGGCGATGGTCCCGGCGCCATTTTAACCGGTGCCAACCATGGCGATGAATATGAGGGCCCGATTGCTCTGCATCATCTCGCCAATACCATTGATATTGATAAAGTCCGCGGGCGCGTCATCATTATTCCAGCGATGAATTATCCTGCTTTCCAGGTCGCTGACCGGGTGTCGCCCATCGATCAGCTAAATATGAACCGGATTTTTCCGGGTAAGGCTAAAGGCACCATCACCCAGCTCATCGCTGACTTTATTACAAGCACCCTGCTACCCATGTGTGATTTTGTACTCGATATTCATTCGGGTGGTAAAACCCTTGAGTTTCTGCCGTTCGCGGCTTACCACGAGCTCGATGACAAGTCTCAGCAGCAAGCCTGTGAAGCAGCCACGATGGCCTTCGCGGCGCCCTACTACCTGAGCCTGATTGAAATCGATGCTGCCGGCATGTATGACACTCAGGCAGAATCGCTGGGCAAGGTGTTTGTGTCGACCGAACTCGGAGGCGGCGGCACCAGCAGCCCCCTCACGGCAGATGTAGCCAAACGCGGCGTACATAATTTCCTGGTGCACGCCGGAATCCTGGACGCGAAACCGATACAACCCGAGAGCGCGAGCATCAAACTCGATATGCAACAGGAAAATGCCTACGTGTTTTCACAACACAATGGTCTGCTTGAACCCTGCGTCAGCCTGGGTGACACGGTTAAAAAAGGCGATATAATTGCACGGGTCTATACTACCGAACGAACCGGTGATGAGCCGGTCGAATACCTGGCCGAGAGTGATGGTATTATCCTGGGCCGACACTTTCCATCCCTGATCAAGATTGGCGACTTCATGAATGTAATTGCGCGAGCCGTCAAGGAATAACTTCAACTTAAGGAACCTGAAAAAATGAAATTTAAAGCACTTGTGCTGACAACACTATTAATCGGCCTGGTCGCCTGCGAAAAAAAAGATCAGGCTCAGACTAAAACCAACCTCGAATCCGAAGGAGACCGTTTCAGTTATGGGCTCGGCATGGTCATCGGCGAGCGCGTTCTCAAGCAGTACGGAGACGTTGACTACGACCTGCTGCTACAGGGAATAAAAGCGCAGCATAAAGACCAGGAAACGCTTATTAGCCTGGAAGCTGCTGGCGAAGCCATCAATGCGCAAATAGAAAAAGTTTTTGCCAAACAGTCTGAAACTAACAAGGAGCGCGGACAGGCATACCTCAAGAGCAATGCCGAAAAAGAAGGCGTGCAGGTTACTGCATCCGGATTACAGTATTCGGTGATTACTGAAGCCGATGGCGCAAAACCCAAGGCTACTGACGAGGTAACCGTCCACTACCGCGGCACCTTGACCGATGGCACCGAGTTCGACAGTTCCTATTCTCGTGGTTCACCGACGTCTTTCGTGCTCAACCAGGTTATTCCAGGCTGGACCGAGGGCCTACAGTTAATGAGTGTGGGTAGCAAATTCCAGTTCGTTATCCCGTATGAACTCGGTTACGGGGAGCGAGGCGCGGGTGGCTCCATAGGCCCTTTTGAAACCCTGGTGTTTGAAGTCGAGCTGCTCGAAATAAAGCCCTGATCCCGTAGTACCCGATCAAACCAGACGGATCGGAATGTATGCCTAGCCAGGCGCTATTATTACGCGTTGCTCCACTGATATTTGTCTCGCTGTGGAGCACCGGTTTTATCGCGGCCAAGTACAGCATGCAAAACGCCGATCCGTTCGTTTTCCTGTGTCTGCGATTCTCCATCACCGCTATCGCGCTGATACCGATATTGCTTCTATTCGGGGCGGCGCTACCGCGCCGTATCTGGTCTTTCAGGCACGATATGGTGACCGGCGCACTGTTGCATTGCGGTTATCTCGGTTTCCTGTTCTGGCCAATCAAGAACGGTGTACCTTCCGGAATCGTCGCAATTATTATTGGTGTGCAGCCCATCCTGACGATGATCCTGGCAAGCCTTTACATTGGCGAGCATCTCGATTTTCGCAAGGTTGCGGGCTTGCTGATCGGCTTTGTCGGAATCAGCATTGTCATCGTCGGCAAGTATGGAATAGCCCTCGGGCTCAGCGGTGGTCTCAACCTGTTCGATCTCGGCATGTGCCTAATCAGCCTGATGTCGATGGCGCTAGGGGTATTTTACCAGAAGAAATTCTGTGATCAGTCGCAACTGTTGCCGGGTACACTGATGCAATACGTCGCTGGGTCGCTAGCAACCGCGTTCTTCGCCCTGCTCTTCAGCGAGACCTGGACAATCGACTGGACCCCTACCTTCGGGATCGCGCTGACCTGGCAAGTGCTGGGATTGTCGATTGGTGCGGTCATGCTGCTGATGTACATCATCAAGAACGGCGAAGCCGGCAGGTTATCGAGCATGTTTTACCTGGTACCACCACTGGTGGTGGTTGAGGCACATTTCCTGTTTGGCGAAACCCTGGGGGCGTTATCAATAGCCGGGATGATGGTTTGCCTAATGGGGGTTTACCTGGTCAGCCGCTCAGCCAAAACGTAAATTTACAGCCAACTGCTATACTCATATGCAAGATAATATTGAACCTGCAATGAAGAAATTCCACCTCTTGATCACCAGCCTTTTGCTGGTCTTTTTAATGGCAAGCCCGGTGAGTCATGGCCAGCTTTTCAAGTGGGTCGATGGACAGGGCAATGTGCATTATGGTGATAGTCCTCCCGACAATGCCAAGCTCAAGCGAATTACCGGCAAGGTCAGCAGCTATACCTCGGTTAGCGTCGAAGCATTCGTTTATGACCCAGGCAATATAAGCAAGCGTAAAAAATCTACCAGAGTCGTAATGTATTCAACCCGCTGGTGTGGCTATTGCAAGCAGGCCGCACAGCACTTCAGGAAAAACAAGATTCCCTTTGTCGAATACGATATCGAGAAATCTGAGCGGGGAGCAAAAGAATATAAAAAGTTAAACGGCCGCGGCGTGCCGATTATCCTGATCGGAGATCAGCGTATGAATGGTTTCAATGCGAGTTCGTTCGACAGTATTTACTACAGCAAGTCATAAAGATTGAGCCACATCCATAATTCTCCTAGAATGGCCGGGCTTAGATGTCGGGGCGTGGCGCAGCCTGGTAGCGCACCTCGTTCGGGACGAGGGGGTCGGAGGTTCAAATCCTCTCGCCCCGACCAATTTAAGAAAATAAAAAGGCCTCTTACCCAAAGTGTGAGGCCTTTTTATTTTCTTAAAGTGGTCGGGAAGATGGAACCGAATCAGAGGTTCACAAAATCGCCCGGAGCGATTTTGCGGCGCGCGCAACGCGCGCGGTCCGAAGGACCGAGCACAAGGATGTGCGAGCCAAATCCTCGTGTCGACTCCCTTGATCAAACAATACAACTAGATTTTGCACAGCGTTCTAGCGCTGCCCGTAGGGCGCCGGCCATGGATGGCCGGCGTGAAATCCTCCCACTCAGCAGTCTCATTTTGTGATGGATCCCGCGACCTGCGCGGCCCGGCAGCCGCAGAATGACAGTATCAGCTTTCAGACCGGGGAAAGGACGCGGCTTGTCCTACAAAAAACAACCATATAGCAGCACCCACGAATTTACATCCCTCTTCAATCAGCTGAACGTGGGCATAGTCCAGTGGAATCTTTCGTTGATATATATCGATGTGTACCGAAGAAGCGAGCAACAGTCCCGCGAGCAGGAAGGTAAACCCATCGATTTCTATTATCTTTCGATAATGACGGATCAATAAGGCCAGGGCGAAAATAGCGTAAAAAAGAAAAATTCCCTTTTGGTAGACATACCGTTCATGCAAAAGAAAGAAATCGTCGACGGCAAGCAGCAGCGATAACAAACCCAGTAACACGATTAACTCATTCGAAGCGCTTCTAAACCTGGAATGATTTGTCAACAGGCTAAAGCAACAGATTGCCGCCGAGGAAACCCACAACCAGACACCGATGTTGGATACGAAACCGAGAAAACTCGATAATCCGGTCTGTTGGGCTGGATCCCGCAAAATCTCTCTGATGGTAAATCCCGAACTCGTCAAAATCAGGACAGCCGCGGAATAAAAGAGTAACGCCGGGATAGCGACACATAAAATACTAATCAGTATCTTTCGGGTAGCAAAAATCTGCTTCAAACTCAATTTATCTGGCCTCGCTATTACTGATTCGTAAAACAGTAATTCATTGTAATCTGGCTTTCATAGGTGACCGTTATATTGTATAGGTATTCAGCAACCGTAAACCATCGACCACTAATAAATTATCGACACGATACCTGTCATCTCATATCTTTATATCCGGAAACCACCTTTGGATAGTCAACTGTAATTTTTTGTTAGACAATACTCGAAAAATCATATCCGAGCAGGTATCCATGCATTTCAGTATCCAGCTTTCCGCCTACTATCCGGACAAGTCTTATGGTGGCGATCGTGTTTACCAGGACATGCTGGAACTCGCTCGTTGTGCCGATCAATTCGGCTACGAGTCGGTTGGTATTACCGAACATCACCTGATCAATATCTTAATGATGCCGGCGCCACTGCAGTTCGCGGTCAAGATCGCTAGCCAGACCGAGAACATCAAAATCATCACCGCGGTTTCGGTGTTGCCGTTACACGACATGCGCGTTCTCGCCGGCGAACTGGTCTGCGCGGACATATTCACCGATCACCGCCTCATGGTTGGAGTCGGTCGCGGTGCCTTCGGTTTTGAGATGGATCGCATGGGCGTGCCACTGGAAACCAGCCGCGAGAAATTCGATGAATCCCTGAACATACTGCAGGCATTGCTCGCTGACGAAGAAGTTTCCTGGGACGGAAAATATTACAAATTCGATCCACTGACGATTATGCCACGCCCGGTTAACGACATCCCGCTGATGATGGCGGTCCTTGTTCCCGAGGCCATTTATCACTGCACCAAACGTGGGTTTCATATTCAAACCACACCGCTCTCGGGAGATCATCAACACATGCTTGACCAGGTCAATGCGTTCAACCGAGGCAAGGAAGAACTTGGTGATGCCGGGGCACACCAAACTCTGTCGCTGTCCCGAGTCGCATTTTTGTCGCACAGCGATGCTGACCGCAATCGAAAAATTCAGATGGCACATGATTACTACAGCCGCTTCGATAACGTTTTTAGCGGACCCGGAGTCGTCGAGAACGGAATGATAAAGCCCTTGCCTCGAAAAATGACTGTAGAACAAACGGCCGAGAATTTAACCATTTGCACCCCGTCGGAAATGATCGACAAGCTGGCTCCCTACGCTGAGTCCGGTGTGGATCGCTTCATCATGAACGTCAACTTCGGGGTCGAGCAATCTGAAGTGCTCGAATCGATTCAATGCTTCGCGGAAGAGGTGATGCCGCATTTCACCTCTGGCCCAACCTCTCAGGCCAAAGCATCATAACCATAATTTGTGGCTACGGCAGACGTCAGTTATCGAATCGAAGGACAGGGTCCAGCACTTTATCTTGTGCATGGCATTGGTGCCCGTAAGACCGCCTGGGATAAACTCATTGTCGGCCTCAAGGACCAATTCACCTGTGTCAGCTACGATTTGCGCGGCCATGGCGAAAGTCCCGTTCCGCCAACGCCTTATACACTCGATGATCTCGTCGATGATCTCGAAGCGTTGCGGCAGAAACTCGGACACGAGAAAATTCACGTCGCCGGGCATTCGCTCGGCGGCATGATTGGTCCTGCCTACGCACGCGCCTACCCCGATCATATCCTGAGTGTCGGCCTGCTTAGCACCGCCGCGGGTCGCAGCGAGGATGATCGCGCGAAACTGAAAGCGGTCGGCGATGCGATGCAGCAAAACGGGATCGCTGAAACTCTGGGTACCTTTGTTGCACGATGGTTCACCGATACATTCATCCAGGCACACCCGGATCTGGTAGAAGCACGTCTGCAACAGGTTAAGGATACCCCGGCAGATGTTTTCCTGAGCGTATTCTGGATTTACGCCACCACGGAAATGGCGCCCTGGTTGCATGAAGTCAATTGCCCCTGCCTGGTGCTGACCGGCGAACTCGATGGCGGTTGCAATCCACGTCTCAATCAATTCATTGATAGCGAACTGCCCGATTCCAGCCTGGTCATTCTCGAAGGACTCAAACATGCATTAATGATTGAAGCCAGTGAGCGTGTACTTCCACATCTGCGAGATTTTCTACTCGGACAAAGCAGAGACTGCTAATCTTCGCCTCGTGGAATTCAACAACCTAAAGGCTGCGCTCTTCGTGGTCATCGCAATGTCGATGATTACCACCAATGACGCCATCGTAAAGCACATCACTCAGGTATTTAATGTCGGGCAGATCATGTTTTTGCGGGGTGCCCTGATCTGCATAATCTTCGCCAGCGTGATGATGCTTCGTAAACAGCCTGTTTTCAATCGCCGTACACTGCATCGCTGGAACCTGCTACGTGCGTTATTTGAGCTGGGCGCCACCCTCGCCTTTCTGACTGGCCTGTCCATGTTACCCATCGCCGTGGCATCAACACTGGGCTTTGCGTCACCCATATTCCTGGCACTGCTGGCGGCAACCATACTGAAGGAAAACGTAAGTCTGGATCGGTGGATCGTTATCCTGGTCGGGTTTGGTGGCGTCATGCTGATCACCAATCCGTTTTCCGAGACTGCATCATGGGCAGTTATATTTCCAATCATCTGTGCTTTTTTCGTGGCGTTACGCGATATCGCGATTCGCTATGTACCCGATGAAATTCCCTCCTCGCAAGTCGCGTTCACCAATGCCTGGATTGTCATGCTGGGTGGTGGAATCTATTCGATTTACCAGGGATGGGGAGACGCTAACCTGCAATGGTACCTGTGGTTCATCGGTTTAGGCGGCGTACTTTACTGTGGATACCTGTTCCTGATCATCGGTAGCCGTATCGGGGAATTGTCCTTCATCGGCCCGTTTAAATACGTCAGCATCCTGATTGCGCTTATCTACGGTTACCTGATTTGGGGTGACGAACCGACTTTGGCAATGCTGGCAGGTGCCAGCCTGATTGTAATTTCGGGTATCATACTGGTATCCACCGAAAAACAACGCAATCGCAGCAAAGTCCTGACATCGGAAACTCAGTAACCACAATGTCCACTCCACAACCAGACAAAACATCGGGCTGTTATGCCCCGGGCGTAATCGACTGGGTTTTCACGCGGGGTCGCCGTGTCGAGAGTACCAACGAATTTGTGCACCAGCTCGCGCATCAAATGAATGAGCACGGCGCATCGATTGACCGCTTGATGGTGTCGCTGCTGACACTCAATCCACAACTTGTCGGCACTTCGGAAACCTGGCTGAAATTAACTGACAAGACCACGCCCATCAATGCATCGCACGGCGTGCGTAACACCGAACGCTATATCGGTAGCCCACTAGCAACAATCTACGAAACCCATAAACGCGTGCGCCAGCGGCTGGATAATCTGCCGGAAGATGCACATCGTGCCTATACCGAACTGGCCGAGGAAGGATTTACCGATTACGTGGCGCTGCCGGTGCTTTTTGGCGAAGTCGCCGAACCCGGCGCGGCGATAATCATCAGCACCAAAAGAAAAGGTGGTTTCAGCGATCAGCACATCGAGAGCTTCAGGCGAATTCGTGATTACCTGGCACCGGTTCTCGAAGTGCATGCGTTGCGACATATATCGCGTTCGTTGATGAATACCTATGTCGGCAAACGTACCAGCGAAAAAGTCCTCGCCGGCATGATCAAACGCGGCGATGCCGATGTCATCAACGCTGCTCTCTGGTTTAGCGATTTGCGCAATTTTACCCACCTGACTGAAACACTGCCAGCCGAACAAATACTGGACATGTTGAATGAATACTTTGAATTCGTATCGGCCGCGGTCACCGCTCGCGGCGGCGAGATTCTGCGTTTTATCGGCGATGCGATGTTGATCGTGTTTCCAATCAATGAAGATATTTGCGAGCAAACCGCATGCAACGCGGCCATAGATTCAGCCATCGATGCCCAGAACACGCTCGCGACCATGAATCATCAGCGCCGCCGACACAACAAGCCAGCAATCGAATTTGGCGTCGGCCTGAATGTCGGCGAGGTGATTTACGGTAATGTCGGCGCACCCGATCGACTCGACTTCACCGTCATGGGTCCCGCGGTTAACCGTACCGCACGCCTCGAATCCCTGACCAAGGAATTCGATTGCAATATTCTGTTTTCAAAAACTTTTTCCGAATTGATCGAGGTGCCTTCGGAATTCCTGGGCGACCACGAAATGAAGGGAATCGCTGAGCCACAGGCTGTTTACGCGCTTTGTGAAACCTGAAGATGCGAATTTCCGAAGTTCACATCTACCAGAAAGACCTGCAATTGAAAACGCCCTACACGATGGCTGGGACAGTGTTGCACACGCTGGATTCCACCATCGTAAAACTCGTCTGCGACAACGGTTTATGCGGCTGGGGCGAAACCTGTCCCGTCGGTCCTGCCTACCAACCGGAACATGCCGCAGGTGCAAGGGCCGCTTTGGCACAATTGGCTCCGGCAATCATTGGTGAATCAGCGCTTACTCCCCTGTTGTTAAGGCGTCGTCTGGATGCAAACTTGAATGGCCACAACCAGGCCAAGGCAGCCATCGATGTCGCGCTAATGGACTTGATCGGGAAACACCATAAGATGCGCGTCTGTGATCTGCTCGGCGGTGCTATCAGCGAGAAGATTCCGTCGTATTATGCACTGGGCATCGCTTCACCCGGAGATTGCGCCAAACAGGCAAGGGAAAAAACTGATCAAGGATTTCCGCGCTTACAAATCAAGTGCGGTGGCCGCGACATTGATGAGGATATTGCCGTTGTCCACAAGGTCTGGGAGGCGGTTGGCAACCAGGTTCGCCTGGCAGTCGACGCGAATCGCAGCCTCACTGCGAGAGATACCCTGCTTCTCAGCCTGTCCTGCAAACAGATCCCCATCGTCATCGAGCAACCCTGTAATACCATGGAGGAAATCGCTTCGATACGCCCGCAGATTCATCACCCGGTGTACCTGGATGAAAACACCGAAACTATCAACGATGTATTGCGCGCAATTTCGCTCGGTATTTGCGACGGCTTCGGCCTTAAATTGACCAGGCTTGGTGGACTTAACGCATTTACCACGGTACGTGACATTTGCGCGGTGCGCTCGCTACCGCATTCCTGCGACGATACACATGGTGGCGACATCATCGCAGCGGCCTGCGTACATGCAGGATCGACGGTGGAACCAAAATTACTCGAAGGGGTCTGGATCGGCGCACCTTATTACCAGCAACACTACGATCCCGAAAATAGTATTCAGATCAAAGATGGTCACATCAATCTGCCGCGGGCACCAGGGCTGGGTATTACTCCCGATGAAAACCTTATTGGCAATCTATCGGCATCATTTGGTTGAAGCGCACTAAAGGCTCCTTTGCGGCTGTCAAATCAGGCTCTCGTCGATCACTCGGACTTTATGGTGCCGACCTAGTAATGCAACTTCCAGGCTGGTTTCAGCAGAGGTAAATTCCGAACTGAGATAAGCCATCGCCAGGTTCTTGTGCACGCGAAAGCCCCAGGCTGCCGAAGTAATGGTGCCGACAACCTCGTCTCCCCGGTAAACAGACTCTCCTGCCTGACATGGAGCAGTCTCGCAATCAACCTCGAGCAGGACGCGCTTACGCCTGATGCCGGCATCGAGTTGCTGTTGCAGGCTATTTTTACCGGGAAAAGATTTCTCCAGTTTAACGAAACGCTCCAACCCGGCTTCAATCGGGTTGTACTCGTCGATAAAATCAGCCTTCCAGTGCCCATACCCCTTCTCGAGGCGCATCGATTCGAGCGCATACATGCCGAAGCCAACCAGGCCGAATGATTGTCCCTGCTGTCGTAACAGTTGGTATGCACCGATTAAATGCTGATTCGGGATATGCAACTCGTAACCGAGTTCCCCGCAAAAGCTGACCGACATCACGACTGCTTCGAAATGACCCAGCAAGCATCGGCGTACGCTCAGCCACGGAAAGGCCTCGCTGCTCCAGTTCTCGCGGGAGCTCACTGCTTCTAGCAAAGTCCTGGACTTTGGCCCGGCTATCACCAGCGCAGTCGTGTCGTTGGTCAGGCTCTCAATACGAATCGAGCTATCTTCCGGTAGCCTCTCGTGCAACCAGTCCCAGTCGTGCAGCTCGGCGGCTGCGGCTGATCCATACCAGAGATGATCGTTTTCGATCAGGGCCAGAGTCGCTTCGCCCGACACATTACCGCTCTCGTTCAGGAAATAGGCCAGGCCGACCTTGCCGGGACTGGACGGCACCCTGGAACAGGTCAGAGAATCGATCCATTCGCGTGCACCGGGGCCGCTTATCAAATAACGATTGAAACCGGATAATTCCAGTATGCCGACACCACGACACAAGGACTCGACTTCCCGTTTGACGATGCCATACCAGTTATTAAACCGGTAACCCTGTTCTTCGACAAATTCCGTCGTCGGCTTAAAAAAGGAAACTCGCTCCCAGCCGTTAACGACACCGAACTCGGCGCCCTCTTCCTGTAACACCGGGTACAACGGTGTGGTTCTGAGCGGTCGACCAGCCGGCCGGTGTTCATGCGGCAGGTGCCATTGAAATTCGAGCTGGTAATCTTCAACCGCTTTCAGCGCCGTGTATTCGAGGCTCACAAAGCGATTGATACGGCGTGGGTCAAGCTGCCAGCAATCCCATTCGGTTTCACCGTGTACCATCATTTGTGCCAGCATCTTGCCGTAACCACCCCCTTCGCCAATTCCGACACGTAAGCCATTGATCGACCACGTATTGCGCATACCTGGCGTTTTCCCAACCAGGGGTCCTGCATCCGCGGTATAGGTGATCGGACCGTTCACGATCGACTGGATGCCGGCTTCCTGCAAACAGGGTAAGCGCTGGAAAATATTTTCCAGCCTCGGCAAACATCGATCGAGATCGTCCGGGCACAGCGCATTGGCAAAGTCCGGGGCGATTCCCTCCATGCCGAAGGTTTTACAGTCATGTTCGTAAACCCCGACCAGCAGCCCCTGTTTTTCCTGACGCAGGTAGAACCGATCTCTAGGGCAGCGCAGCATGGCCACGCGGTTCTCACGCTGCACCAGTTCATCGATGGGTTCAGTAACGAAATACATGTGCTCCATGGAAACGACCGGGTACTCGACCTCCATCAGGTCACCGACTTCATTGGCGCGATAGCCAGCGGCATTGACGATATGCTCGCAGTGGATATCCCCGTCACGCGTATGCACGATCCATTCATGGTTTGCTTTCTGGGTCAGACCAATAACAGGATTGTGCCGATAGATCTCGGCACCGGCGTTACGCGAACGTCGCGCCAGCGCCTGGCACAGTTGTGCCGGATCGATATCACCGTCGAGCCGATCGTAGAGAGCTGCCAGCAAGTCATGCGTCTCGAGCAAGGGATTCTTCTCGGCTGCCTGTTCGGAGTTTATCAACTCGAGTTCGACACCCATTCCATCCGCCACGGAAATAATATGATGGCAGGCATCGAGTTGCTGCTGGTCGGTTATGAGGCGCAAGCCACCAACCGCATAGTGGTAATTAATCGGATATTTCGGATCTTCGGCGAGTTCCTTATACAGATCGATAGTGTAACTGCGCAAACCAATCAGCAACTGATTGAATGCGAGGTTTGGGCACTGCGCGGCGGAGTGCCAGGTAGTGCCAGAGGTTAGTTCGTCGCGCTCGACCAGAACGACATCGTTCCAGCCTTCCTGTGTCAGATGGTAAAGGGCTGAACAACCGCCAATCCCGCCACCGATGACAACCACCCGGGCATTAGATTTCATATTAACTTTCTTCGATAACTAATTGAATTATAAATGTTTTATAATTCCTGACTATCGGCTCTCACGCTATGATCTTCTCCAGCGAAATTCTTACGGTCGATATCACCAACCGTCAGCTTAGCCATGGGCCTGTTGTGCTTTCAGTTTTCGTTTTTCCAGGAATTGTTGATGTGATTCCGGGGTACCATCATGAAACGAACCGGCCCATTTGTCGCACGGAATCTCCAGACCGCCATAATTGCATTCGAAAAACCGATGATGCATCTGGTGATGAAAGGTTCCCAGCGCCAACCGGTTCTTGCCGCCAAAAACCAACCCCTCGTAACCGGTATGCGTGGTCGCTGCAGACAGGGTGTAATGCTGTAAATGATAAATGATCAGTAGCGGATTGGCCGGAACCACCCAGTGAATCAGAACCGAACCGAGATAAATGATGTGTTCGACCGGGTGCATCGATAGTCCCGACCAGGGCCCGATATTGGTATTTCGATGATGCAGGTAATGCACATGCCGATATAGCGGCGGCCAGTGTATCAGGCGATGAATCATGTAGAAGTAAAACGTCTCCCAGATCGGCACCAGGAAAATTAGCAATAGCAACCACAGGAAATCTCCCGGCATTTCCAGCATCGGGGCATAGCCGTTCGCCAGCGCCCACATCATTAGCGCCTCGTAGGCGGTCCATACCGTTACGCCACTAGCACAGGTCCAGAACATGTTATCTAGAACCTGGTTGTTGAAGGTAAAAACACGGCTGCTTTTGGCAAGTGGTCTCGCGTCGTAGTGACGATCCTCACCCTGTTTGCGGTAGACGTAAAAATAAAGATGCAGGCCTCCCGCCACGAGAAACATCAGCGCCAGGTTTTTGATGAAAATTTGCGCGATCCAGTCAAACTGGAAAACCTGGCAGCGCACCAACCCGGGGTGAAAAAAGAACCAGGAGATGATTGAAAGCATCAGAATGACCAGGTTTTCCGAAATTGGAAACCATCCACCGACAAACCATTTAATAATCGCTTTCGGCCTGAGGCGTCCACTGAATAGCGGTGATACCTGGATCGGTAGTTCGGGGATGTAATTCCACTGCTTTCTCTGCGGACGTACCCTGGCCGTGTCCGGGCCTATCTTGTCATCAGTCATACGGATTAAAGCTCCAGTGGGTTACTTAACCGATTAGCGATAGTATTTTTAATTCATCAATACTTCGCAAAATTCATCCAAACTACGAATCACATTGATTTAAATACCAGTTTTAAAATTATTCCCAGAATACGGTGATATACAAACGAAAAAAATTCGGTTATAAATTAATTTTTTTAATGCATCTCCATGTTTAATCAGCTACCACCACTGAAAGCACTGCGCGCATTCGAGGCCGCCGCACGCCACGGTAGTTTCACCACCGCAGCCGGTGAATTATCCTTGACCCAGGGCGCCATCAGCTATCAGGTAAGAAACCTGGAGTCAAAACTGGGAATTACCCTGTTTCAGCGCAGCGCCCGGCAAGTCACCCTGACGCCTCAGGGTCAGAGCTTGTATCGCACCACCCACCGCCTGTTCCGCGAACTCGAGGACGAAATTCATAAAATCGCACCCGGCAAGGACCAGTTGATCCTGACGGTTTCCGTCAGCACCTATTTCGTCACGCGCTGGCTGTCAAAACGTCTTGGCCACTTTCTCAACAATCATCCCGAAGTCACGATTCGTCTACAGCACTCAGTTAACGATCCCGACTTCACGGTCGAGGATGTCGATCTGGCGATACGCTGGGGCAATGGGAACTGGCAACAGGGCGAATCGGAGTTGTTGATTCCATCACCGATGATGGCTGTCTGTGCCCCGGGCCTGATGCCTTCCAAAGTGGAGCTCGACGACCTGCGTAATCAAACATTTCTGCACGACCAGGACAGTACCGATGGTTGGCGAGAATGGTTACGGCTGGCCGGATTTGCCGACCTGGAAGCGGGTCCGGGTCCGGTCATCGACGACCCCAACGTGCGAGTTCAATCGGCTATCGATGGGCAGGGCCTGGTACTGGCAAATAGTCTACTGAGCGACGATATTGCCGCGGGCCGCCTGGTCGAACCGTTCGATATCCGCCTCGAAGGATACGGCTTCCATCTGTTGTACGAACCTGCCGCCAGGCGCCGCAACGCATTTCAGCTATTCAGGCAATGGCTACTGCAAGAAGCTGAACAGTTTAACCGGAACAACTCGCCGTCTGATTAAATTTTTAAATATAGTGTATGTCGTTAAAAAAAATTCACGCACCTGGTAGATTGATATCCTGTCCCCGGTCGGGCAATAATTGCTGACCAGGTCAAGTCAGATCGACCCTATCGCTAAACGGAGACAAATCGTGACCCAGGCAGGCTTAAGCACCCACGAGTTTTCCCATATAAGAGGGAAATACGATGAAACGGCGGTTCGTTCTCACTCCATCAATACCCAGTGCTACGTCGATCCGAAGTTTTTACAGATCGAGCGCGAGCAAATTTTTCATCGCAGTTGGCAGTTCCTGTGCCACGAGGAAAAACTGCGCGATCCGGGCAGCTATGTCACCCTGAGTATTGAAGGACAAAGCATTGTTGGCGTGCGTAATCGTGAAGGTGAACTCAAGGCCTACTATAACGTCTGCAAGCACCGCGGGCATGAACTGCTATCGGGAGAAGGCCAAACCAAAGGGATCACCTGCCCCTACCATGCATGGACTTATGACCTTGATGGTGCGTTGGTCAACGCGCCACGCTCAGAGCATCTTGAAAATTTCAATCAAAAGGAAATCTGCCTGGAGCCGGTACAGATAGAAATTTTCTGCCACCTGGTTTTTGTCAATTTAGACTCCGAAGCCTCGTCCCTGACGATGCAATCAGGCGACCTGGCGACTGAAATCATGCAATACGCACCTGACCTCGCGGATCTTACCTTCTCAACGCGCCTGACTTATCGCATCAAGGCGAACTGGAAAGCCGTGGTGGACAACTTTCTCGAATGTTATCACTGCCCGGTCGCGCACAAGGGTTTCAGCTCGATGATCGACATGGATACCTACCAGGTTAAAACCCACGGTATTTATTCAAGCCATATGGCCAAAGCCAGGCTGGGTGAAAATAGCGCCTACAACATCGCGGATGCGACCGTGATCGACCATGCTGTCTGGTTTTTATGGCCCAATATGACCTTGATGCGCTACCCCGGTCGCGGCAACTTCATGGTGTGGCGCTTTTACCCGATAAACGAGCACGAAACCTGGGAGGAATTCGATTTCTTCTTTGAAACCGCCGAACCGGACGAAACCGAAAAAGAAGCACTCAAGTTTATCGATGAAGTGCTGCAACCTGAAGACATCGGCCTGGTCGAGAGCGTGCAACGGGGTATGAATACCCCCGCCTTCAACTCGGGACGCTACATGGTGGATATCGAAGGCAGCGGCGCCAGCGAACACGCGGTGCACCATTTCCATGGACTCATTCTTGATGCCTACCAGCGCGCCAGCGAAGCATCCATATGAGCAGCATGCTCGAGGGTAAAACGGCATTCGTCACCGGTGGCACCGGGGGGATTGGCAGCGCGATTTGCGCACGCTTTGCGCGCGAAGGTGCGCAGGTGATTGCAGCCGATTTAACACAACAAGGGGAACTGTCTGACCAGGTCGAGTTTGCCGCTTACGATGTCACCGATGAAACAATTTGTCAGAATACATTCGCCACTCTTGCAGAACGCTGGGACAAGCTCGATATCCTGGTCAACGCGGCCGGCATCGAAATCGAAAAGACCATCGAAGATACGACACTCGAAGAATGGAATCGCATCTTTGCGATCAACGTGACCGGCATGTTCCTGACTTCAAAGTACGCACTGCCGCTGCTGCGCAAATCGGACGGCGCGAGTGTAATCAATTTTGGATCCTACGATGGCTATATCGCCGACCCCGGGTTGGCCGCTTACTGTGCCACCAAGGGTGCGGTACACGCGCTGACACGCGCGATGGCCTGCGATCATGGACCCGAAGGCATCCGCGTCAATGCGATTTGTCCGGGTTATGTCGACACACCGATGCTACAGAGTTTTTTCGGTGAATCGGGTGATATCGAATCGCTCAAGAAAGCGGTTCGCGACGTTCACCCGATCCGTACCTATGGCACTCCGGAAGATATCGCCAACCTGGTTAACTGGCTTGCTTCCGACGAGGCTCGCTATGCATCGGGTCAACTCTGGGTTATCGACGGCGGGCTGAGCGCTCAAGTCCAGCAGATGAACTTATGAAACAGTTACAGGGGAAGACTGCGTTGATTACCGGTGGGCGACAAGGCATCGGTCGCGCCATCGTGGACAAGTTTCTGGCCGAAGGCGCCCAGGTCATGACCTGCGGTCGCGGAGAGAGACCGCAGGATTTGCCGGATGAAGTTTACTGGCAGACGGCCAATATCGCTGACAAGTTAGACGTCGATAACCTGCTCAAAGCGGTGGTTGACGAGTTCGGCGAGCTCTCGATCCTGGTCAATAACGCGGGCATCCAGATCGAAAAGACCGTGGTCGACACGACTGACGAGGATTATGCAAGGCTGATGGGCGTCAATGCCTGGGGCGTATTCCTAGCCTGTCGCACCTGTATTCCGATCATGTCCAGCGGTGGTTCGATCATCAACATCGGATCAATCTCGGCGTCGACCGCGGATCCTGGACTTGCTCTTTACAATGCATCCAAGGCTTTCGTTCAGGGCCTGACACGATCGATCGCAGTCGACCATGGCCCCGATATTCGCTGCAACGCGATCAGCCCCGGCTGGATCATGACCGACATGGCCGATGCGGCGTTTGCGGTCGCAAAACACCCTGCAGCAGCAAAACGCGATGCACTGGCGCGTCACCCGGCAGGACGTTTCGGTGAGCCAGGCGATATTGCCAGCCTTGCGGCCTGGCTTGCCTCGGATGAGGCGAGCTTCGCGACCGGACAGTGCTATACCCTCGATGGCGGCATGACAGCGGCCTCGCCGTTAAATCCGGCGCTGTTCTAGAATTTCCGCTCCTTCTTGAGCTGAATGCACTATAAATAAAGCATTCAGCAAACCAGTTTGCTATTCAATAAACCAGATCAGGCAAGACTATCGCAATGTCAACCGATGTCGATGAAATCACGTTAATTCTGTCGGGTGTAAAAATTCTGCAGGATCTCGATGTCGAGATCATCCGCGATATCGCGCGGCATACGCAAATCGAAGCGTTCGATAAAAACGAGCTGGTAATCGAGGCCGGTCAGATGGGTAGGCGCATCTACTTCATCTTCGAAGGTAAAGTCGAGGTCCAGATTCCCGACATTCAGGGCGAAGTCAAAAGCCGAATCATGCTTAAGAAAGGCGAAGTCGTTGGCGAAATTTCGTTGTTGATTAACTCGACCTATTCCGCCGATGTTGTTGCACTATCTAAAACCACCGCGTTTTACCTCGATCAGCAACATTTTAACGAATTGGTCGAAAAGCACCCCGACTTTGCCGAAGTCATGTCACAGTTGATGACCAGCCGTATGGCACAAAACGGCGGCATCAACCGGGTCGGCAAGTACGAGTTGCGCAGCAAGCTCGGCGAGGGATCCATGGCGACCGTGTTCAACGCCTGGGACAAGGAACTGGAACGCGAAGTTGCGATCAAGATGCTGAAGTACAAGCTGGCCTTCAACGAAAAATTTCTGGACCGCTTCGAACAGGAAGCCAAAACCATCGCCAGTTTGAACCATCCAAATATCGTCAATGTGTTCGAGGTTATCGACGAATTTTCCACGCGCTTCATTGTCATGGAAAAGCTACACGGCCAGGATCTTGCAGCGATCCTGGAAGAAAAAGGTGCATTCAGTCTCGAGCAAACGCGCGAAATCTTGTTCCAGGTCGCGAGCGCCTTGCAATACGCACACAATCATGGCGAAAAAGGAATCGTGCACCGCGATATCAAACCGTCAAATATCGTGATCGATGCCTACGGTAACATCAAGCTCACCGATTTTGGCGTTGCCGGCCCACCACAGGACAAAAAGGTTAATATCGAGGGATCACCCTCATACCTGGCCCCGGAAATCATTAACGGCGACATGCTCGATGGTCGCACCGACATTTATGCGCTCGGAGTCATGGCGTTCCACATGTTGACCAACAGCCTGCCTTTCAGCGCAGGGACACTGGGTAAGCTATTAAAGATGCAGGTCAATCAGAAACCACCTGATATCCGTAATACCTGTCCGGAAATCGATGAAAGCCTGGCTGTATTCATCGACAGTGCGCTGTCAAAGGATCCCGACGATCGCATTTCGGACTGGGATGAAATCCGGAAAATCCTGAAACCCTCAAGCCAGCTAAACTTGATGCTGGATCCCGACGAGCTCGCGGTGATCATCCGTTTTCGCGATACTGCCTACCAGTTATCGGGCAGCTTCATCAACGCGATGCAAAAGTTGCTGCAGGAAGAAAACATCAACCACCAGATCGAAATACATCGCGGCAACGACGACGAGTAAATCGTCATCCGGCATTTCCTGATGACTCCTTAATTGTATTGAATCAACTAATGCAGGCTACTCCAGGCCGCATGCCCTCAAACCGTTTAGATAGGGATCCAGACCTCCGGGATGTTTTGTCGGCAGGTTTTTTTCAAGAAAACCGATCGACAGGTCGGGTTTTGCTGCAAGCGCCTGGGCAAGGGACTGATTCGCCTCGTCAACCCGCTCGAGATTCGCCAATGCGGAAGCCTTAACGGCGTGCGACCAGTACCCCGTCGCATTGGGAATCTGCAGGGTTTGGTTGGCCCATTCCAGCGCCGCTTCGTATTCTTCGCTGAGGATATAGGTGAGCGCATGCACAATCGTGAATGCCCACATCATTGGGTCGCGAGGGCTCATCGCAACCGCCTGTTTGGTCGTGAGCTTGGATTCCTCGAGTTCTCCCGCGAGCGTCAGTGCCATCCCAAGTCCATGATAGGCCTGCGCAAAACAGGGGTTCAGTTCGATCGATTTTCGCAGCGCCCTGATTGATGCGTCATGATCACCCAGCATCATGTGAATACGGCCAATCGCAAAATACGAAATCGCATCCCTGTCATCGCATTGCAGCGCTACCTTAGCGGCAGCCATACCCTCCTGCAAGAGTGCATCCGGATCTTCTGCAGTGCCCAGAATCACGAATTGATAGCAGCAATAGGCATGGTAGGCATGAGCCGGGGCAAATTTGGGATCGGCGTCAGAGGCCCTTTTAAATAACTCCAATGCGGTCCTGACATTTTCAGTCTCGTAAGTCCACATGTACCACAACGCCCGCTGATAAAGCTCCCAGGCATCGAGATTATCAGGCGGCTTGTTAAGCGCCCGCTCCCGCTCGAACGCATTCAATTCAGGCTCGAGTGCCGAGGCAATAACCCGTACCATCTCATCCTGCAGATCGAAGATATCCTCCATCTCGCGATCGTAGCGTTCGGCCCAGACATGGTGGCCGGTTTCGGCATCGATGAGCTGCACGGTCACTCGGACCCGGTTGCCCGACTTGCGCACACTGCCTTCCAGCACAAAACGGACGCCAAGCTCGCTAGCCACCTGGCGTACATCAATTGCAGAGCCCTTGTAGGAGAAAGTGCTTTCGCGCGAAATAACCTTGAACGAACGGATCTTGGACAAGGCGGTGATCAAATCTTCGGTGATGCCGTCGCCGATAAAATCCTGGTCCGGGTCATTGCTCATATTCGTCAGAGCCAGTACGGCGATCGAGGGCATTTCAGAAGCGCGCGTTTTTTTTGCGCCAGCAGCCTTGGGCTGATCATCTTCCGGCTGCCAGTAAAACACTTGGACCGGCCGATTAATGTTTTTAAACTGCTCCTCACCACCGTCGTTAAAATCCACATCGAGCTTGCCAAGGACCTGTTCGTGAACCGACGTGGAAATGCAGATACCTCCTTCGGGTGCCGCGGCTTCAAGCCGGGCCGCGAGATTGACGCCATCGCCAAATACTTCGCCGCGGTCTTCGATGACATCACCGATATTAATGCCGATACGAATCTGGACCTTCTTATCGTCGTCAACCTGGTGATTTTTACGGGCCATCTCGCGCTGGATATCGACAGCCGTGTTAACGGCGCTGACCGCGCTGGAAAATTCCGCCAGGATCGCATCACCTGAGTAGCGCAGGACCTTGCCGCCCGTTTTTGAGATCTGCTGGCTGGCGTAGTCCAGCACCTCCATGACCTGCCGGTGTGTGCCCTCCTCATCGCCACCCGTCAGGCGCGAATAACCAGCGACATCGGTATATAGAATCGCGGTAAGCTTGCGATTGAGTGAATCAGGTGGCATCGAATTCCGTGAAATTACACTAGCTTTCTTGGTTTCGAAAATCAGTATAAAGAGCACCAAGCCGAAGTCCAGCCAAAATGGTTAATGCTTGAGTCATGTTTCGAGTAATATTGGCGGCCATTTTATAATCAATACTGGAACCGAGATCAACGAACCGAACAGCCCCATACGGCCGAAGATAGCCGGGATTTTAATTCTGTCGATGGTCGTTATTACGATCCTCGTGGGATTGAAGTTAGTCGGTCCTGACTCCAGTCTTTTATTGATCGCCGGTATCACCTCGTGGTTGGCGGCATTACTATTGTTTGTCGACACCTCACGCGTGCTCAAGATCCAGGTTTCGCTCATCTTGTTAATCGGTATCGCCATGATTGTCTACGCACAGCAACACTCGGTGCTAGTGAACACGAATGCATTGATCAGCGCGAATACCGGCCTGATGACGATGATCGCGGCAGTCGGTTTTCTGCGCCTGGTGGTGATTCCCGAAACCGAGTACGAAGAAACCTTACCCGTAGGCAGAAAGGCGTTTCTGCAAACCATTCTCGGGCTTAATATTTCGAGCTCGGTCATCAATATTTCGGCACCGATCCTGATTTCAGATCGTATCCATCGCAGGCACCCCCTGGATCGTTTCACTGCTCAGAGCTTTACCCGGATTTTTTGTGGCGTCTCCAGCTGGTCGCCCTTTTTCGCCGCCATGGCGGTGGTGTTAACTTATGTCAGCGATGCGAGCCTGCTGTGGATTATCGTGGCTGGATTTCCGTTCATGTTGATTGGTTTTATCGGCGTTTATTTCGAAGCCCGCATCCGCTATCCAAATGAGTTGGAATCTTTTGTTGGTTACCCGACCCATCTGAGTGCGCTCAAGATTCCGGCAATCTTGATTATCACCGTGGTATTGATATCGCTACTGCTGCCGACTACCCCGATCCTGATGCTGATTGCAATCAGCGCGCTACTGGTGACCTGCTCGGTCCTCATTCCGCGTCATGGGATGATCGGTTCGATCGAACGACTTAAAACTTACGTTACCAGTGGATTGCCCAGAATCGTCAACGAATTGTGCCTGTTCCTCGCGGCGGGAGTGCTCGCCGGGGGCATTTCGGCCCTGATTACGCACGGCGTTGTTGAAAACCCCTTCAGCCAGTTTGATGCCATCACCGCAGCCGAGGTACTGGCCATCATGCTGTTGTGCGCATTCTGCGGGATTCATCCGATTATCATGATATCGAGCTTCGCACCGATGATCATGACGCTGAATCCCGATCCCAACCTGCTCGCGGCGACCTTCCTGTTCGCCTGGCATCTCGGCACCTGCTCGAATCCCCTGTCCGGTACCAACCTGGTGTTTCAGGGTCGTTATGGCATACCTGGCTGGAAACTTGCCTTCTGGAACTGGCCTTACGCAATCGTAATGCTGGTTATCGGCGTGTTCTGGTTGCAAATCGTCGCGCAAGCTTTTCCCTGAGTCACCTGATTATCAACATTGAAGGATCCGGGCAATTTTGCTTGAAGAATTCCAGATCGGCCGGGCGCACTACCCCGGGATAGTCTCCGTGAAATTCCTGTATGTCCTGAATCAACTGAAAATGGAGGTGCGGGGTCCAGTTACCGTTAACCGGTCGCGGTCCAATTTCAGCAATTTTTTCACCGCTGACAACAGGTTTACCATCGTAGAGTCCCTCAAGCGAGGCCTCTGCCAGATGTCCGTACAGACTATGAAATTCAAAATCATTTAGACAGTGTCGCAGGATAATGACCGGACCATAGTCGCCGCCCACCTGCCGGTTGGCAAAACTCTGCACCTCCCCGTCAAGTGGTGCAAATATCGGTGTTGCGGAAGGCATGAAAACATCGACGCCAATGTGGATACAGCGCTCCTCGTCTCCCTGGAACAGTTCGGTGTCCCGGTAGACCGAGCGATTTTCCAGGTAGCCGCCCACTCCAGCTATTGCCCCGGCATCATCAATCTTGCTAAACACTTCAGCATCGATTTCGGTTTCGTTCAAACTTTGAAAGGTATTGTTGGTACTCGACAATTCCATGTAAACGGTATTTCCAGCCGTTAAAACAGGCTCGAACATAGGAACAAACACTTCTCGATTGGTCTTTATGAAATCAGCAAATTTCATCAATTGTCCTCGTCATCCCCGCATCTTGAGTGTCAGGTCCACGCGAAATAAGGTTGCTCATAATGTAGCACGCGAGTACTTCTGCCCAGTAACGCAACCTCGCGAAACTGGTAAGCGATTACGGCGCTGGGCGCGGCAAACCAGTCGTCACCCAGCGGCATTTTCAGTACCGGATGCTCACTTTCCTCAGTCGATTCAAGTATTGGCGCGTCTTCCCGCGACAATTCACGTAACGGGATACGATGAATCTGGGCGACTTCATCGGGATTCGGAATTAAATCGACATCCCTTCCACCCCAGACCACCACCGGCGTAATAACAAAACCTGAGCGTGTCGCGTAATCATCCAGGCGGCCGAGCACTTTGCTGACATCCAGGTTTAATCCGACCTCCTCCTCGAGTTCGCGTAATGCCGCCTGTTCGACGGTTTCACCCTGGTCCAGTCTGCCGCCGGGATAAGCACGCTGTCCGGCGTGGCTGGAAAGTGTCGCGGCACGTGTTGTCAGAATGAAAGCGGCCTGATCACAGTTCTCAGCCAGATGGGGAATATTCCCCATATCGGCCGGTTCGCTGCACTCTACGAGCGTAAACGCAACCGCCGCATGCTTCAAACCAGCGCGGTCCAGCTCGGATACATCATGCTGATTCAGATTCCGTGAAATCAGCTCACGCAGGGATTGATCGAATTTATAGCTTGAATCCATTGATATAGTGTCTTAATCGCTGATCCGAGAATCGGCCTCAAATATGCCATAACCAGAAAAATTTAACCCATTTGGGTGATGTTTTGCCTGCGAATACAGAGGATACTCCTTGCCGTTAAGTAACAAAATCGCACTTTTCAAATGGATAATGTCAAATTATTCATTAAGAAAAGGTGATTTTTTGTTTGGTTAAGACCTCGGGGCAGGTGTTCGTTGGTTCAATAACGGTGATCCTGGCCCTGATCTGAGAATGCTTCGGATTAGCAACTCTCAGTAACTTACGATTTAATCGCGCAATGTTTTGCGGGCCTCTTCGGGGGCCTTTTTTTTGCCTCGAGTTTATATGTCGGGCATGGTTATCGGCTCTTGCTGCAAACCGGTCAGCAATTCCTTGAGCTCGAGGATGTATTCCGACCAGTAACGTTCGGTATTGAACCACGGAAAGGCGAGTGGAAAAGCTGGATCGTCCCAGCGTCGGGCCAGCCAGGCGCTAAAATAAAGCACGCGCATCGCGCGCAACGGCTCGATCAGTTTAAGCTCGCGCACATCAAAAGGCTGAAACATTTCATAACCCTCGATGATCTCCAGTAGCTGGCGCTGCTGATTAGGAATATCGCCAGATAGAAGCATCCATAAATCCTGAATTGCGGGTCCGCTAATGGCGTCGTCGAAGTCGACGAAATGAGGGCAGTCGTCGCGCCACAAAACATTACCGCTATGGCAGTCACCGTGCAACGTGATTTGCTGATAGGGTTCGACGTCCGGTCGCCGTGCCTGTATGGCAGACAGAATCTCGCTGGTAATCGCGCGGTACGCCGCTTCGAGATCTGACGGTATGAATCCGGCCTCCAACAGATAGTTCACATTTTCACTGGCTCGATCGACCGACATCCGGATGCGATGCTCAAATCGAAATCCTTGCCCAACTGCATGAATACGGCCGATGAATCTTCCCATGAGATGTAAATGATCGAGGTTATCGAATTCCGGCGCACGACCACCCTGGCGCGGATAGATTGCAAACCAGAAGTCGTCATGGCTACCGAGAGTCGGATACTCCGCGTCAGAACCTATCACCAACGGCGGTACCACCGGAATTTCATGATCGAACAGAAACTGGGTAAAGCGATGCTCTTCGTCGATCTGCGACATACTCCAGCGGTTGGGTCGATAGAACTTGACGATGACCGGGTCTTCATCTTCGATGCCTACCTGGTAGACCCGATTTTCATAGCTATTTAAGGCCAGAATGCGGGCATCGCTGAGCCTGCCGGTGGTTTCAACCGCAGCAATCACATGATCAGGGGTCAATCGCGTATAGGGATGGCTCAGGGCCGCTTCAGCAGGCTCTGGATGATCGTTATGTTTTCCGGCGAATCCCATTCCAGTGCTCCAGAATATGCATGGCGAGTTTGGCCGTTTTGATCGACCAGGTAACTCGAAGGATATATGTAGACCCTCCGGGCGTTCGACACTATACCCTCAAAATCCATCAAAAGGGGTAACTCAATTTGTAACCATTGATTAAATATCGTGTTGCGAGCCGAAACCGGAATCGCGGGAAACTATTCGGGATTACTCCAGTTGATCCAGCCAGTCTGCAACCGCGCCCACCAGCGCATCACCCTGATCGGTGAAATAGTGATTCGCACCCGGCAACACTATCTGTTGCGAGTTTGCGTGTCCAGCCTTGTCGATCATTGCCTTGCGCCCAGGCGCCAGGCGGATCACCGCCGGGTATTCGTCGGCACCGTACAAATCCAGTACCGGTACGTGCATCCAGTCGAGCGGAAAAGGCTGATGCATGGGTTGCTTATAATCGGTTGCGCCCATGCCAAGACCGATAAATGCGTCGATGGAGCGGTCGTTTTTGGTCCTGATCCAGTCCATCGCCATGTGCACACCGCAACTGTGGGCCAGCAATACAACTTTTTGGAAACCGTTATCGCGCAAATACTTGATGCCTGCTTCAATTCGGGGGTGCGCATGGTGAAAGATGGGAACGTAATCGTAGTATTTGGCGTCTTTTTCAAGCACCGGCATCTGTAAAGATAGCGTGCTGTACCCGCGCTCGACCAGTCCCACGCGCAGCGGGCTTATCGTATCCGCCCAGTCCGGGTGAAAGCCGCGGCCGTGCAAGATCACGATGGCCGCGCTGGAATCTTCAGCCTCGGTGTAAATACTTAAGAATTCGCGCCCGTCAGCCTCGAGCCAGACGGGATCACCATCCAGGATAACGTCGACGATTTCATCGGCTAAGCGTTCTTCACGCGCAAAGTCCGGCTCGGACGCGACCGCCTGCCCCAGGAAGAACAGGAATACCAGCAGGTATGGCCTGACCAGCGCTTTAACGCTCATGTTCCATCAGTACCGGCTTTTCACGTTTTTCGAGCAATTGCTCCTCAGCGGATAACTGGTTATCTGCAAACATGACCTTGTAACTGAAACCATCGCCGGCCTGCTCTGAACGCAGCTTCTTGGCCTCGGTTTTAGCGTCGCGGAAAGCCTCGAATACTTCCAGCAGCTCAAGACCCTTTACCAGATCGATACTGTCACGAGAGCTAATTTTGAAAAGATAATATGGCATGATTTAACCTGGCGCTGAACTACTCGATAACGATCAACTCGTACCCTAGTTCCTGGTAGAGGCTGACCTGGCCGGGGCCGGTCGGTGCGACATTAACATAATCGGGGAAATCTTCCGCGGTAACCCCATACCAGCCAGCATGGGTCTCGCAGACGTGCACCAGCACATCGTCGGCAACCAGCGACTGTACCTGCTGATGGATCTCGGCATACTCGCCCTGGTATTGTGATTGCAGCGCGAATTCCTCCCTGCCATGCGAGACGACCGCAAATTCGGTAGCGGGAAATCTGGCACGAATATTTTTAATAGCAGTTCGCACCTGTGGCAGCAAGTCCTCGAGTGCAGATTCATCTGCTTCGACGATTTCAAACACGACACCCTGTGGGGGTTCTGATTGAGCCAGCAGTTTTTCAACAGCGTCGTTTGCCTGGGCGATGCCTGCAAAGGCCATAAAAGCCAGAAACAAAATAAAGTGTCGCTGCTGACTAGATCCGGGATTTTGCGAGACCGACATGCGTGAGCTTTTCTCGCGCTTCGTCGATGCGGCTGTCAATAAATCCACCATAAAAGTCCTCCGACCATATGCCGACCAGTTTATCACTCATTTCCTTACCCTCCGCATTCAGAAACAACAGGGTCGGCGTAAGCGAAACCTCATAACGCGATGCAAAATCAGCGGTACTCATCGTTTGACCATTGAAATCAACCAGGGTTTCAAAACTGTCCAGGGACACCGTACGAATCAGAATCTTGTCATCGTATTCCGCATTGCGCTGCATCGGCAACAGGAACAGTTGTTCGAGCTTATGGCAATAGGCGCAGTCATCGCTGGAAAACTCGAGCACCAGGATTAAATTATCTGCCCTGGCAACACGTGCTTCATCGCGCAAGTCTGAAACCCTTTTCATAACAACATTATCACCAGACACTGGTCCGGAAATCATGAGTGCGGATAAAATAATTGCGAGTAAACTGTTGCGCATGGTTGGATAATTAAGCGGACTAAAGGCTGCACGTCCCTGTGCTAGCTGGCAATCCACAAGGGATAAAAGATCCGTGTCAACTGGTTGGTTTGGCCGTGGTCAAACCAAGATTCGACCAATTCTGCATGCCACCGCGATACCACTTGATCTTGTGCGCCGGGTAGCCAAACTTGAGCAGGTTCTTGATATTGTTCGGAGACTGACCACACCACATGCCGTTACAGAACATGACCAGGGTCTTCGCGTTGGAGTAATCCCACAGGCCTTCAAGCGAAGCGGCGCCAAACTGGTCTTCCAGGATTTCGCCAATTGAAATCGGATCAGCACCTTTGGCAGGATTCAAAGCAGTCCACGGAATATTAACCGCGCCGGGGATCGTGCCCTTTTGCACCCAGTCAGGCGTGCGTGAATCGACCACCAGAATAGTCTTGTCACCCTTGCTCATTCGAACCAGGTAATCAATTATTTCCTGTTCGCCCAGGGTTTCTATTCCAGGGGCCAATACAATTGGCTGAATACAAAACGGCGGGCAGGGCCGTGAAGTCTTGGCAAAGGCGGGATTAACCACGGCCTTGTTGTTCTGATCACGCATGATCTTCACCGACTTACCACCGTGCATGACGCTGGCTTCTTTCATGGTCGGTGTTATTCCCACAGGTTTATCGGCGGCCGCGGCGTTGCCAACCCATATCAGGCTGGTGGTCAACATAATTATTTTTAATAGCTTGGGTTTCATCTTGTCCCTCCCGGGATGTAATTAAAGAATTTAAATAAACGTGACTCCAACTCTAATCACAATCTGGTTCTTCTTCCTCTTCCCCTTCCTCTTTCTTTTTACCTTCCTGGCCTGCTTCGCTGCCAGCTACAATTGAAACGCAATACTGCGTTGATTCAACGGCAGACCGGAACTCATCCAGTGGTGACCACGCCAGCGCAACGGAGGAAAGAATCGTTTGGAAGGCTACGAAAAGCACTAAAATCAGATGTTTCATTTTCATGTCTCTTCACGCGATACTGCGAACAATGCTAGATAATCAAAAAACACCGGGATAGCACATATCTAACTTTGGGTATGGCTACACAAAGCGCTATCCATATAGTGTTTATTACATATTTGAATAGGATGAATTAATGTGCTTAATCTTATTATTATCGTCGTCCAATACCTTTAAGTTGTTGCGCTAAATCAAGTAATTTGCATTTTCTCATTATGTTCTACAACGAACAGACAGATCATCGCTTTTTCGGTTACCGAACTACAACCCTACTGCTGTTGCTGCTTACGATTTCTTTACAAAACGGCATAGCGAGTGAAAATCCACTGGGTAAATCTTATGGTGCAATACCCTCCGAAAAACCGGACTGGTTTAAAGAAAGCTTCCTCGAATTCGAAGACGATGTCGCCGAGGCTGCGGCTGCCGGCCGGCGCGTCATGCTTTATTTTCACCAGGAAAGCTGCCCCTACTGCGCCCGGCTGGTCGAAGAGAATTTCACAGACCCCGAAATAAAGAGTTACATCATCAAGCATTTTGACGGTATCTCGCTCAACATGTGGGGCGATCGCGAAGTAGTCAGTATCGGTGGTCAGGACTTTACCGAAAAAACCTTTGCCGCGGCCCTAAAGGTTCAATATACCCCGACCCTGGTTTTTCTGGATGAAAACGGCAAGGTTGCACTGCGTTTGAATGGTTATTACCCGCCTGCTGACTTCCGTGCGGCGCTCGACTATGTTTCGCAAAAACTGGAGCGGAAACTGAGCTTTTCGCAGTTTCGCCTCGATAAATTGGCATCGGTCGACGGCAATCTAATCAATGAAGACTTTTATCTGGATCAAGCCGATCTGAGTATACTTATCTCGAACACAAATAAGCCACTCGCGGTTTATTTCGAATCACCCAACTGTGCGGAATGCAAGACCATGCACGAGCGAATCCTGACCGATAAAGCGACTCGTAAACTCGTGCTCGAGGCCAACAATGTGCAGTTTAACGTCGCGTCAGAAAAACGCCTGACCACTCCCGCAGGCGAGCGGACCAGCGTCAGGCAATGGGCGCAGGAACTGGGAGTCGATTACACCCCCTCGCTGATCTTTTTTGATCAGCAAGGCAATGAAGTCATGCGCATCGGCGCATTTATGAAAACCTTTCATTTTCAATCGGTATACGCCTACGTGCTGGAAAAGGCGTATCTCGAAGAACCAGAGTTCCAGCGCTATATATCGGCGCGAGCTGATCATATTCGTGAAGCCGGATTCGATACCGATATCTGGGGTTACGATTCATTTCATGATTAAATACATCTAAACCAGAGGAGACATACCATGAAACATACCCTAAAAACCTTGTTGCTCACTGCCTCGGTCGCAGTTTTCAGCTGTGGCTATCTTGCATCGGTAAACGCAGCTGACATGAGTGCTGAAGCTTCGATTGCCGCTGCCAAGGATGCCCAGAAGCAAGCAAAATCGGTTGGCGGAGAATGGCGCGACACCGGCAAGATGATCAAGAAAGCGGAAAAGCTGTTAAAAGAAGGTAAAGCCAAGGAAGCCGCAAAAATAGCCCAGGAGGCCGAAGCACAGGGTATGCTGGGTTACATGCAGGCCACTTCGCAAACCAAAGACAACCTGCACATCTAAAATTTTCAGCAGATAAACAGCCGGATGACCCATTCGTCATCCGGCCGTTTTGTCCCGTTCCTTATTCGGCCAACTGCCAACCTTTCTCGGTTTTGTGCAACGTGACCTTATCGGTTTTATGAATTCGGTCTCCGACCTCGAACTGACCAAAATTTGACTGAATCGCGGTCAAAATAAACTTCGAGCCAAACATTCCATACTGGGGTCCGGTAGGATCTTCACGAATTTCCCGCACCACGTCGATAAAGCTTTTCTGAAACACCAGGTCATATTCAACGTCTACAACGTAAACGTTGTCGCTTTCCCTGAAGCCGTTGACCTTGGCGAAGTTTTCCATCGTAAACAGATCATCGAGGCCATCCGTCAGCAAACTGCTGCGCACCATGGTTTCAATTTCCTCGCTATCGGGCACACCGGAACAGGCGGCCAGCAAGGCGGAGAGCAGTAGCAGAGCTAATATTTTTTTCATTATCCAGGATCGTTAGTTTATTGAGATTCGGCAGTATCGGGTTTGGCCTGCCCCTGCTTTGACATCATTTCCTGCCATTGCTGGTAGAATTTTTCGTACTGCTTTGGATCCATTATTGTCTGCGGACCCGGTGTCGCGCCGATTGGCGGCACGGCACCAGGATGTGTCATCCCGGGCATCTGCGGCATCATCCCCATCGGTGGCATCCCGCCAGGCATTTGCGGCATCATTCCCATCGGTGGCATCCCGCCGGGCATCTGCGGCATCATTCCCATCGGTGGCATCCCGCCGGGCATCTGCGGCATCATCCCCATCGGTGGCATCCCGCCGGGCATCCCTGGCATCATGCCCATGCCCGTCATGGGATTCATCATCCCCATCATCGGCGCCATCATCATGCCGGTCATCGGGTTCATCATCATACCCATCGGTGCCATCATCCCGGTCATCGGGTTCATCATCCCCGTCATAGGTGCCATCATCCCGGTCATCGGATTCATCATCCCCGTCATTGGCGCCATCATCCCGGTCAGCGGGTTCATCATTCCAGTGGCAGCATCACCGTAGGCCTGGGGATTAGCCATGTGCATCATCGGATTCATCGCCTGCATCATGCCGCCGTAGTCCTTCTGATAGCGCGCAATATCCTCGTTGTCGTGGCATTCGACACAGGATGAAATCAGCGGTTGGCCCTGTAATTCGCCACTCATCATGCTATTCATGAGCTTGATCCAGACATTCGGATCCATCGATTTTTGCATGGCATACGACATTTCCGGGTCGGCTGCTGCGGTATTGTCCGTTGCTTCATCTGCCGCCATCGATACCGATGTTGTCAGGCCCAACAAAACGGCTAACAGTAATTTTACAATGCTGGTATTCATTAGGTGTACTCCTGAGTACTTGTGAGATGCCTATAACGGCAGCCTAAAATTGTTAAAAATCGCCGGTCGCGGCGCCTTCCATGATGTAGCGCATACCGTCACGAATTCTGATCGCTTCCGTGCGTAACTCTTTATCCAGAACACTATTCGGATTCTGCGCCAGGTTGAGCCAGTTCACATCCCAGTCCAGGGTCATCACCCAGAGCTTGCCTTCCGCATCTTCGAGCAGTGCGATACGGCAGGGAATGAAGACGATAAACTCCGGCGCATAGTCGAGCACCTTGCGTGCCACCATGGCATCACAGAAATTAAAAATTTCTACCCGGGGAGTCTCTTCGCCGGTAATTGCAGTAATGTCTTTCCAAAGCGGACTGTGCCCGACGAACTTGAAATTTATTTCATTGGCGCGTAGGCGCATGGATTCTATTGCGTCGTCAAAGGAAACATCTTCGGCCACCGGCATCTTGTCTGCCATGATCGAAATCATGTCACGCAACGATAACGGGCTCAGCATCATCATGCTCTGATACAGGTTTCGCTTGGCCTCGTCCGAAATCGAGTCCGATACGGTGTTGGCTGGAACGTCCCGTTTAGTTTGCGAAGGTATCCACATCCGGGCCTGGTTAGACCCGCCGAACATACCCTCCAGCATTTGCGTATTGGCAGCGCGCAGCATTGCATCGAGAATGTTAAAGCGGGTGGCTTCGTCAATCGGTGCGTTCATGAAATGATTCGCCATCATCATCATCCACTGCATGTTCATCCATTCCGAGGACATTCCCTGCGCATTGATGTTGGAGGTTATCGAAGGTGCGGTGTTTGCCATCCACGGGAACAGGTAAAAAGGATTCTGCAGGGGGCTCGCAGGCGCAGCATTACAACCCGGTTCCCCTGCAGCGCAATTTTCCTGACTTATCGCGGGATGCATAGATAACGACAATGCGACCGTCATTATTGCGATAAAACGAACCAACATGATGAATCCCCTATTTCTTATTTAATGAGTGATTTGCTAATTTCGCGATACCTTAACAATCCTGAGCCTCAGATCAAATATCCACTAGTGCATACAAACCAGATCAAAAATACGTTAACCTAATACTCTTTATTCGGAGCTTACCCAAATTGGGGTATAGTATTCAGGTATTCGAATAAGTTATTTTTCAACTGTCGAATTGCATCAGAAATTTCAGCACAATAAACAGCAACCTGCCCAGCGCGGGGAAGCATATGAGCAAGTATCGAGGAGGAATAGCATGACGATGAAACAAGTTACCAGCGGAATAGTATCAATGACACTATTTTGCTGTATTTCGATTTTGGGCGGCATTTCGGTCGCGAACGCCGATGCTATCGCTGATGGCAAGAAAGTAGCATTCGATCGTAAGAAAGGCAATTGTCTGGCCTGTCATGCGATAGCCGGCGGTTCGCTGCCTGGAAATATCGGCCCACCGTTGATTGCCATGAAGGCACGCTTCCCTGAAAAAGCCAAGCTGCGAGAGCAGATCTGGGACTCGACAGCCGCCAATCCTAACACCATCATGCCTCCTTTCGGCAAACACAGAATATTGACAGAAAAGGAAGTGGACCTGGTTACAGAATTTATCTACACCCTTTAGGCCCGCATGAAAATATCGCACGAGGAAATTTAAGATGAATCTTTTACGTCGCAAGTTTATTAAAACGGCCGCTTTTGTCGGCGCCACGGTATCGGCCGTCGGCACGGGAATTTTGATTCCCCAACGCGCACTGGGTGCTTATACCAAGGCAGCCTTTGATGCCAAGGACGTCAGTGGTGCACTGACTGCAGCCATGGGCACGGATCAGCATACTGCCTCCGATGCAATCAAGCTGAAAGCACCGGACATCGCCGAAAACGGTGCAGTGGTTCCGATAACCGTGTCATCAACCATGGGAAATATTGACGCCATCTCTATTATTGCATCAGCTAACGACTCACCCATGACTTCAACCTACATGCTGACTTCCGCCTGTGAGCCATTTGTTTCCACCCGGATCAAGATGGCCAAAACCTCCGACGTTCTCGCCGTGGTCAAGGCGGATGGCAAGCTCTATTCGGCTGCAAAGGAAGTCAAAGTCACCATTGGTGGTTGTGGCGGTTAATTTCAGACATTAAAGAATTGGAGAATTAAACATGGCTTCTATAAAGATTCGCGCAAAGGCAAAAGACGGCGTTACAACCGTCAAGACATTGATGAGTCACCCGATGGAAACCGGGTTGCGCAAAGACTCAAAAACCGGCAAGAAAATTCCGGCCCATCACATCACCGAGGTTACCGCGGAGCACAATGGCAACACCGTTATGACTGCAAACTGGGGTGGTGCTATTTCGAAAAATCCATACCTTTCGTTCAAGTTCAAAGGCGCCGCCTCGGGTGACAAGATCAAAATCACCTGGGTCGATAACATGGGCAAAGGTGACAGCGCCGAAGCCGCAATCAAGTAAACCGCGGTCATAAAATAATACTGAGGAGGAACTGTCATGAATAAACTAATTACGACCCTGGGGATTGCTTTACTGGTTGCGTTGCCTTTCAACGGCATGGCAAGCCCACAGCAGGACCTGTCAGAGTTTCGGGATTACTACGAGAAACGTTTTCCGGGCACCCCTTTCGATGATTTTATCAACGGTGTCTACTCAATCGACCCGGTAACCCGCGAACAATGGGAAGAAATCGAAGAATTTCCACCCTACGAGTTAGGCCTCAGCAAGGGTGAGGAGTTGTTCAACAAGCCGTTTGCAAACGGCAAGACTTACGCCAGCTGCTTTGAAAATGACGGCATTGGTATCCGCCAGAACTATCCCTACTTCGATACCGATCGAGGCGAAGTCATTACCCTCGAGCTGGCAATCAACGAATGCCGCGAAGCCAATGGCGAGAAAAAATTGAAGTGGAAGAAAGGGCCAATCGCATTTATATCCGCCTACATGGCCTATACCTCGCGCGGCAATATAATTGACATCAAGATTCCGGATGATCCGCGTGCAGTTGCCGCCTATGAACGCGGCAAAAAACACTTCTACCAGAAGCGCGGTCAGCTCAATATGGCCTGCGCCGATTGCCACAAGTTTTATGCCGGAAGCATGGTGCGCGCCGACTTGCTGAGTCCCGCATTGGGGCACTTGAGCCATTTCCCGGTATATCGCTCCAAATGGGGCGGCATGGGTACCACGCATCGTCGGTATGGTGGTTGTAACAAGCAGGTACGGGCCAAGGACTACCCGGCACAAAGTGAAGAGTACCGCGCGCTGGAGTACTTCCATACGTACATGAGCAACGGACTCGCAGTCAACGGACCCGGCGCCAGAAAGTAAAACGAATCAAACCTTGATTTTATAATGCCGGGCTTTTGACCCGGCATTTTTTTATCCCCAAAGGGGTAGCCCACTATCAAACAGGGCAGTTTTATCACCCTTCCAATTAAACTATGGTTGACACTTATTGTTTAAGGCTGTTCTATCGTCTGGTTGATACAGATCAATGAGTGCTGGCAAGAAATCTTTAAAACACTAACTTGCCTGATATACGAAACGTTTAACCAGCAGAGGAATAAATTGAATATGTCCGAATTTACCGAAAAATTTGATGCCACCGGCCTCAACTGCCCCCTTCCCATTCTGAGATCGAAGAAGGTCCTCAGTTCGATGAATAGTGGCGACGTGCTCTATGTCATTGCCACCGACTCGGGTTCAGTCAAGGATTTCGATGCCTTTTGCAAGCAAACCGGAAACGAGCTGCTGGATAGCTCGGAAGCCGACGGCAAGTATCACTATTACATCAAGAAGGCCTGAGATCGTTACTCAGCGCCTAAAATATTCCGGAGTGAAGTATGTCTGAGAAAAAACTGGCGCTGATTGCCACCAAGGGAACCCTGGACTGGGCCTACCCTCCTTTCATCCTGGCATCTACCGCGGCCGCCATTGGTTACGAGGTACAGATCTTCTTCACCTTTTACGGTCTCCAGTTACTTAAAAAGGACATGAACCTCAAGGTTTCGCCGCTCGGCAATCCCGGCATGCCGATGCCGATGGGCATGGATAAATGGTTTCCGACCATCGGTACCGCCATCCCCGGCATGGAAGCCATGATGAGCAGCATGATGAAATCGAAGATGAAATCCAAGGGCGTCGCCAGCGTTGCCGAACTGCGTGAATTGTGCCAGGAAGCTGATGTCAAGCTAATCGCCTGCCAGATGACGGTGGATTTGTTTGACATGCAACCAAGCGAATTTATCGACGGCATCGACTACGCCGGTGCGGCCACCTTTTTCGAATTTGCCGGGGAATCAGACGTCAACCTGTTTATCTAGCAATCACTATTTCTATAAATCAAGCGAACACGAGGAGGCAGTTATCATGAGGGTTCGACTTAAGTTTTTCAGCATGGCTTTACTAGCATGCACATTTCCAGCATCGGTCTGGGCCACCAACGGTTATTTCAGTCACGGCACCAGCATCGCGGAAAAAGGCATGGCCGGTGCCGGCGTCGCCTATTCACAGGACACACTCGCCGCAGCCAACAATCCTGCCGGCATGGTCTGGCAGGGAGCCCGCTACGACATCGGAGCGGCCTTGTTTGGACCAATGCGCGAATACAAGGCTACAGGCAGTCCATCGGCCCCGGCGGGATCGCCATGTGGTCCCTGCCCCTTCAGTATCGGTGACGGCGATCAAAGCATTGATAGTGAAAACGAAGCTTTTCTGATCCCGCAATTTGGTTACAACTGGGTAATCAATGACGACAGCACTGTGGGTGTTTCGGTCTTCGGTAACGGCGGCATGAATACCGAATACAAGGACGGAACGGCCATATTGGGACCGAATCCAATAACGGGATTGAACTTCGAAGCGCCCGGTACCTTTGGTGACGGCACCACCGGTGTGGATCTGGCACAACTGTTCATTGCCACGACCTATGCAGCAAAGATCAATGAAAATACTTCCTGGGGTATCAGCGGAATCATTGCCTACCAGCGTTTTGAAGCCAAAGGCCTGGCAAATTTTAGTCCTTTTTCTTTGGATCCGAGTAACCTAACCAACAATGACCACGATACCGCAACCGGTTTCGGCATACGGCTTGGATTTCAGACTGAAATTTCCCCGGGGGTTCGCTTTGGCGCCGCCTATCAACCCGAAATTGATATGAGTGAATTCGATGACTACGCCGGCCTGTTCGCGGAAGATGGCGATTTTAATATCCCGTCGAACTTCACTGTCGGTTTGGCAATCGATGTTCGGGATCATGGTGTCCTGGTCGTCGATGTACAGCAAATCAACTATGAAGATGTGGATGCAGTATCCAATCCGATAGAGCCACTCACTGACGGCAGCTGTGCAGCCGGTGCGGGCGCCGGAGGCAGTGGAGTCGGTGACGGTTGCCTCGGTGGTGACGATGGTGCCGGTTTCGGCTGGGAAGACATGACCGTCGTTAAAATTGGCTACCAGTGGCAGGACGGCGACATGACATGGCGCGTCGGTGTAAGTACAGGAGATCAACCCATACCCAGCAGCGAAGTCGTGTTTAACATTCTGGCACCTGGTGTTGTAGAGGAGCATATTACCTTCGGCTTTACCAAGCAGATTGATGCACAGAGCTCGTTCAATTTCGCCGCGATGTATGCACCCAGTGTTTCAGTAGACGGCACCAACACTTTCGATCCAAACCAGGAAATCGAACTTGAGATGGATCAGTACGAGCTCGCATTTACCTATAACCGCAGGATATAGGCACTCACGCTGTAAACTCAATCTACTACTTAAAATGGGCAGCTGCGGGATAGCAGCTGCCCGACTTCAGGCAACACTCGACTTTACTCTGATGAAACGATCCAGACTTTCAATTCTGCGCAGTACCTGCAGCATATTGTTGTTGCTCAGTCTTGGCTCTGCCGCCATCGCAGCTGACACGCTAAAGCCATTCATCCTGGCCGGCAGTATCGAGGGAGATCAACCAGGCAAGGCTCGCGCAGGCATCGTCTCCAGCCTGCAGAACGCTGGTTTTGAGGTCATCGGGCAATACTCTCCTTACCAGGAAGCAGATGTCGTCATCTTTACTCATTCAGTATTGCGCGACCTGGCCACGCGAAGTGCACGCGGTGGTTACGGCGCCACTCTGAGAGTTTCACTCACCCGTAACAATGACAAAATCGAAATCGCGTATACCAACCCGCATTACTGGGCGAATGCCTACCGCATGCAGGCTGATGTCGAAACGATTGCATCTCAATTGAAATCCATTCTGGGATATGAGAAGCCATTTGGTAGCGGCGATCTGTCACTGACCGCCAGCGATTTGCGCAAGTATCACTACACCTTCATGATGGAGTATTTTGATGATCCCAGCGTGTTGAATTATTTCGACTCGCACGAACAGGCAGTTATGAGGGTACGTGACAACCTGGCCAGGCAGGTCGGTGCCTCAACCCAGGTTTTTGAACTGAAGCTGGGTTCCGATACCAAAGGAAAACAGATGACCCTGTTCGGGGTCGGACTCAGCGGCTCCGATGAGGAGGATTGCAGCAGCGATGCGTACATCATGAACCGCATCGACAGGGATTCACCCCGACATACCGCTCACCTGCCCTACGAGATTCTGGTTTATGGAGACCAGGCAGAAGCGCTCTATGGCAGATTCAGGATTGCAATTAGCTGGCCCCACTTACCGATGATGGCAAGCGATACAGGCGCTACCTTTTTCAGTATTATGTGCGCGCCTGGCGCAATCCAGGATGTGTTAACTAAAATTGCTGGAGGCAGCATCACCAGGTCCGGTAGCGAGAAGTAATGCTTCAATTTGAAAGGGTGTATTAGAGTATATGCAGCTAGATCTTTATTCACAGTCTCTGCTATGGGCGTTCGGGCTTTCCATCGTTTTCGGTGCAATCGCCAACAAGGCTAACTTTTGCACCATGGGCGCGGTTTCCGACTGGATTAATATCGGCGATCACAACCGCATGCGCTCGTGGCTGCTGGCAATCGTGACTGCAATTATTGGTGTCGGAATTCTTGAATACTCAGGCTCCATCGACCTGTCGTTGACGACCAGCAACGATACCTCCAATCCACCCTATCGCAGCGCTAACTTCATCTGGCTGCGGCACCTGCTGGGTGGATTGATGTTTGGGATTGGCATGACGCTGGCGAGCGGCTGCGGCAACAAGACCCTGGTGCGCCTCGGCGAAGGCAATATGAAGTCGCTAGTGGTTCTTGCAATCATGGGGATCGCCGCCTGGTGGATGCTATTTTCCAATTTTAGCTACCTGGCATTCCTGCAATGGATGCTGCCGGTCAGCATTGATTTTTCGAACCAGGATATTCCGAGTCAGGATATTGCCGCAGTAGTGTTTGGTCTCGCTGGCTACGAATGGGGAGCCAGCGACGGGTTGGTGGTTGCTCTGGTCGTGGCAGTTCCGTTGCTGATTTGGATCCTCCGTTCACAGGATTTTCGATCCAATCTCGAATTGGTATCGGCAGGCCTGATCATTGGCTTGCTGATCGTTATTGGCTGGTATGTCACAGCCGGTCCGGGTGGCCTGGAACTTATGGATGAGCTCGAATTCATGGATGACCGGCCCTTTTTCACCGGCGCACAATCGCTCACTTTTATTGGACCGACTGGCCACATTGCGCAATACTTGAAAGAGGGTTTTTCCGCAATTTTTCTAACCTTTGGCGTGGCGACGGTACTCGGTGTCGTGGTTGGCTCGTTTCTGTATACCCTGATATTTCGCAAAGTCCGAATTGAATGGTTTGTATCCTGGAATGATTTCCTGATGCACGCTATCGGTGCCCTGTTAATGGGTATTGGCGGGGTGCTGGCGATGGGTTGCACCATTGGCCAGGGAATCACCGGCGTCTCGACCCTGGCGCTGGGGTCGATTCTGACGATCGTCGCGATCATCGCCGGCAGTGCGGCAACCATGAAGTACCAGTATTACCTAATGATGCGTGAAGATGACTAGATGGGATATACCGACCAAAACCTGTTTTTGCTAGGCTACGGGCATTGTTAGCCATCATGCTGATAGCGAGAACTAAAACTTGAAACGATCTTTGCGCCAATTTGAAATTGTAGAAACCAGGAGATTCCGATGAACCAGGCTTATCGTGACGCAATCACCCAAATGGAAGAAATGAAAGTACAGCAGGAATATATCCTCGGCTGGCAGGGCGGTTTTCTCGGGCATCCACAACGCGAAGAACAGCGTCTTACCGAAGCCTACGAAGCTGGCTACGAAGACGGTAGCGCCAAATCTTGCGACAATTTTTCAAACTGGATCGACTCCTAGGTTTCGAAACTAACCAGTCCAGCCAACGAACGTTTCAAAGCCACTTCGATTTCAGGCGCCTCCCTGCCGACAATATAGTCGGGTATCCAGCGACTGTCGCGTTCGCCCATGGTCTCTTTCACGCGGTCTCCAAGACGACAGCGCATTGCGAAGCTGCCGCCTTCCGCCTCGCTGAAGCCGTAATCCGCATAGTCCGCTGAACGCTGGTTGATCTTGCTGATAAAGTCAGCCTGGTACTCAGCCTCGCCCTGGACGTCAATTCGGCTATCTTCCAGCATCCGCGCCAGGTCCTTAACCAGACAGCTGATGAATTCAACACGTTGATCCTGGCTAGCCTTCGGATATACCCAGCGATCGCAGAAATGTACCAGGTAACAAACCGTTTCCTCCATGATATCGACCCGCTGACTCTGTGTGGCGGTTTCGAAATTTTCATTTTCCATGTTCAGCACAACGTTTGCCGCGAGCTTCCATATCGTTGCACTGATGGCATTTGCCATCTGCGCCGGGGACCTCGGCCGCGCGTTCTGGTTCCAGCTTTTCTTGACTCTTACCATGTGTAGGGTGATATCCGGAAACTAGTTACGATGCGCGTCAAGCCACTCGGTAACTTGTCGCACCAGGGCGTCTTCATGGCCCTGGAAAAAATGATTCGCCCCATCGGCACGAACCTGCAGGTATTGACGACCCGATTGTTTTTTGCCTGACAGGGCTCGTTGTTCGACAGAATTGAGTACCGGCTCGAGATCCTCGCTGCCGTACAAATCCAGTACCGGAACCCGAACCTTTGCCAGTGCCTCGAGGAGATCGACGAAAGCGTTTCCCGCCCCCATGCCGATAATGACCAGCGAGTCTACCGCATTGGCCTCGCTTTGCGACAGGTAATAAGTTGCCATCGAGGCACCCATGCTGTGAGCGACAATGGTGATATTTTTGTAGCCCTCGTCATCCAGGAAATCGAGGGCAGACTCGAAACGCCCGGGCACCTCGGGAAACAGTAACCCGTATTCTCGTTCATCGGCATCGTTGGCCAGAATCGGCATCTGCAACGACAGCGTGGTAATGTCCTGTTCGAGCAAACCCGCACGCAAGGGGTAAATGACATCGGGCCAGTTCGGGTGCACTCCGATGCCGTGAACCAACACCACCGCACGACCCGAGCTCTTGTCACCCTCGGTCAAGATGCTCAGAAACTCGTGTCCAATATCATCGATCAGCCATTGCTCGTCCCCATCCAGCAAACCGTCGATCACCTGCTCCGCCCAACGACTTTCCTTGGCAACGTCAGAATTAGTCGCACTGACTGGTGTTAATGTAGATACTGCCAGCAGGATAAATAATACAAGTCCGGGTTTAATAAATGTCTTTAACATCATTGCGCTTCCTGTCTAAGATACTGATAAATATAAAATTATTTCTTTCAATCTAATGCATAATACCGTTAATCAATGCTTAAAACCCCTATCCAATTTAGATATCTCGTCAACAGCCAGTCTAACTGTTTGGGAGGCACTATAAAGCGTCAGTTTCGGGTAAAATTCTAATCACTCAGACAGCGAACAAGATAATGGAAAAATCGATTTTCGAGGTAAAACCCGGCAGCTTCATATTCGAAAAAGCGAAATCTTTGCCGCTTGATGTATGTCGCGAAATGATCGATCGATTTGAAAAGCACGGTGACGAACAATATCCGGGGCGTATCGGCCAAATCATGGATCACGATGACTCCATCAAGCGCTCCACCGACCTGGTATTGAGCGGTAAATCTCACTGGCAGGACCTCGATCGTGAACTTTTCAGGGCGCTTAACCATGCGCTCGCCGAGTTCAAGCAGTATTACCCATTTTTTGACGGCCCCTTCAAGGACATGGGATATGCGATACAGCGTACCAATCCGGGCGAGTTTTATCACTGGCATATCGACGGCGGCAGTCATGAATTTGCGATGCGACAACTGGTGGCAATCTGGTATCTCAACACACTGAACGACCAGGGCGGGGAAACCGAATTTCAATACCAGGATATCCAGATCACCCCTGAAGCCGGAAAGCTGGTGCTGTTCCCGCCCTTCTGGACGCACCTGCACCGCGGTAGCACCCTGGAATCCGGCAGCAAGTACATCGCAACCACCTGGATCGTGTTCGCATGAGCCACTCGGGCGCTTACCGGTGAAAGCGGGTTAAATGTCAGGCTTCGACGGCCAACAGACTTGTCTACATTTTTTAGGCGCTGGCTAAGGTTGCCATAATTCCGGCGATCGCCTGGCTGATTTATGGCCTGTTAATAGCCCTGTGATTTCGTCACTAATGATCGAAAAATTCGTTACCCTGAATTTCACCTGCCGTGTTGATGCGAATTCTCCGGGTGTCGGGTTTGCTGTTGAGAATATAGGCACACATCATCAGCGCAAACTCTTCATTGTTTTTTTGCATTGCCGTTAACAGCTTGTCGGCGACAATCTGGCAGCGCTGATTCTGATCTGGGTCAGGTACCCACCAACGGCTCATTTGCCAGCCACAGTTCATATCCTGGTCCATTTTTGCAAAAAATTCGGCTGCCTCGAGGGCGAGCGCTTCTGGCACATCAAGGACATAACTCTTATCATCGAACTCAACGGTGATATTCATAGGGTTTTCTCGAAGACAATGTTAATAAAAATACCTGACCTGCTAAATCCTGTACAGCTCGAGGCAGTTTGTTCGGTACTGCGACAAGGTAAGTTTGTCGATGGCAAGCTTAGCGCTGGGAAAAACGCCAGCGTTAAAAAAATTAACCAGGAACTTGCGCCCGGGGAGGACAGCTTTGATGCATTGAATAACGTAGTCATGACCGAGTTGGTACAAAATCCCTTGTATCTGCGCGCTGCCATGCCGGCAAAAATAGCTGCCCCGATCTATGCACGTTATGAACCCGGCATGGAATACGGTGGCCATATCGATGATCCGATTATGGGACCACCCGGTTCAAGATACCGTTCCGATATATCAATCACCATTTTCCTGAACGGGCCGGAGGAATACGAGGGCGGTGAACTCTGCATTGAAACTAGTGACGGCAATACTGATATCAAACTCCCTGCGGGACACGCCATACTCTATCCATCAAACAGCTATCACTCGGTAAAAAAAGTAACCGCGGGCGAGCGACTGGTGGCGATAACCTGGGTGCAAAGTTACATTCGCCGTGCAGACCAACGCGAG
>CALJYH010000056.1 GCA_937984095.1 uncultured Gammaproteobacteria bacterium
CAACGTCGGCACGACGATAACCGCCATCATCGGAGCACTGAGCGCCAATGTTGAAGGCAAACGGCTGGCGGGCGCGCACCTGATCTTCAATGTCGTCACCGGTGTTGTCGCAATCGTTTTCATCAGCCAGTTTATCTGGGCGGTCGATGTCGTCAGCAACAGCGTGGGAATAGCTGCGGATAATTACACGATGAAACTGGCGGTATTTCATACCTTGTTCAATCTCGCCGGTGTGCTGATAATGGTTCCCCTGATCCATCGGTTGTCGGATTTCCTGGTCAAGTCACTCCCCGAAAAAGCAAAGGATCTTGCTGAACCGAAGTATCTCAGCGATGCCGCGATCGAGTTCCCGGAAACCGTGTTGAAGTCGTTGAAGAAGGAGGTCTGGCATCTGTTCGATTCAGCCTTCGAGATCATGGCCCATGGTATAAACCTGCATCGAACCGAAATATTGACCTCCGAGGACCTTGAAAAAACCATCGACAACGATCGGGAAATCCACGAGTTTGATATGGACGAGTTATACGAGAGCAAGGTCAAGATCCTGTACAGCGCGATCGTGGATTTCATTTCAAACGCCCAGGCGCACATGTCCAGCGATTTTTCCGAGGAAATGTACCGTCTGCGCAGGGCTGCGGGTGAAATAGTCGAATGCGTCAAGCACATCAAGCATTTGCGCAAGAACACAACCAAGTACATGCTTTCCGACAACGAGCACATTCGCGACGAATACAACAAACTCAGGTACCAGATCGCGATGATTCTGCGGGAAATTTATCGCCTGCGCGGTGAAGAAGATATTGATCATGCGATTGCGATATTGGAGATGGACGAGCTAAAGGCGGAAATACAGTCAGCGCATGCGGAGCTTGACGTACGGGTCACCGAGATACTGAGAGACGATCGGATTACGCCGATCATGGCAACCTCACTGCTCAACGACTTCAATTACGTGGACGAAACTTCGCGCCATCTGCTCGACACGGCCCAGGCGCTACTGTTTTCACACTCCGATCTCGTGGCTGAAGCGGCGCAGGAAGTCGTGCTGGATGAAGACGAGATTGAAAAGGCGTCCGCGGCCTGAGCGCGGTTGAAAAACGGTCGATATGTTTCGCGGCACAATCCTAAATTAACGAGGGGCACGAATGAAATTCTCTGAGCTGGTTGAAAAGGCTGAAAAACTGGTCGGTAAACATGAGCAAGGTAAACGCATCAAACCCAAGAAACTGGATAAGCTCCAGCAATTGTTAAACGATAAAAAATCTCGCTACGAGGCAAAACTTGCCAACACCGATGATCCCGGTAAGCGTCAGAAACTTGAAACGCGATTAAGGGTTGTCAGCGCGCAGCTGGAAAAATCGAAGCAGTTACAGGCAACTGACTGACATCACCAACTGGGCTTCTGGGAACGGCCAGAAACGGATGTTCAAGTACAAAAAAATCAAACCTACGTCTACCCACTTGATATTCTGTCGGGTATGAAATGGCGCGCATCGGCCAGCATTGCAGCGGATACCGGCAAGTCGGCCATTGTGTGCAAACCAGGCGCCGCGTTTAGCACCCGCGGGATAGTGTTTACCGCGAGCGCCATGGTTGCCTGTCCACCCGGAATTTCAGGGTTGCCAGCAAGGCTTAAATGTGGGGAGCCTAATATTTCGATACTGTCACCAGTTTGAATACCTTCAAGTTGGGGCTCAACCTGCTGCGGGTGATCAAGCGTAATTACCGGTATACCGCCCACGTACGCTATCGCCTTGTGATGACAACCAGCCACCTGGCCGGGCTCAACGGTGACGAAGGACGTGACGCGTCTGACCTGCGAGACAATCGGCTCGCGCGTTTCTTCGATGCCTTCAATCTCCCAGCCAACGGCTCTGGCAATCATGTGCATCGATTCGACAAAGCCGACATGTCCGATGATGGTGCCATTTTGCAATCCTGCGTGAAACGCATCCGGCGTCAGGCCTACGCCCTGACTCATCAGCACCGAAGGGCCATATGGAGAGAGATCATTCACGCGCCTGGCCGTGATTGTATGGATATCGGCGCACACGCCGGTTAATGTAATTACCAGTAAATCGAGTACAAAACCGGGATTCGCACCGGTACCGAGTATTGATACCCCGTTGCTGACAGCCTCCCAGTGCAGCGAATCAGAAAGCGCTGGAAACTTATGCTGGGGATACACCATCTCATCGGCAATGGAGATGACGTTGAGGCCACGTTGTACCAGGATGGATATTTCGCCGGCCGCATCGGTAGCACGAGAGCAGGTCGCCTGAATGGCTACTTCGGGCCGTGTTTCCTCGATGACCTTCTCAAGATCAACGTTTATCGGTATTCCAATTGCCCGATCGAGCCCAATCACCTCGCCGAGATCCATGCCAACTCGATGAGCCCTTTCGCCAAAGGCTCCAACCAACTCCAGGCCGGGCTTGGCAAGCACCATGCGGGCTATTCCCGATCCCATTTGCCCGGTGCCTAAAATCAGTACTCGGATAGAATCTCGCATACGATTCTAATTTTACCAAGACACGACTAACTTAATAAGCAGAATAAATAGTTTGATTGACGATCATCAACTTCGCTTGCTAAATCCAGCCAATCCGAGTAGTACTGTACCGGGGAGCCAGACTGCTGCGGGGATGAGGTGGCTCTAATCCGCCATTATTGACGCAGATCAACAAGTCTTACTCGGAAATATTAAAACATTGATAGGTTAACCCGAATGTTTGCCGGAGGAGGCCAAGAATGAAAACAGCTGTTATCGATATCACGAGCATCGACCCAAAAAAGAATTGGAAAAAGCACGTAAAAAAGCAAGACACCAGCGAAGCAACTGCCGAGGAGGAAAAGGAAGCGAAGCTGAAGAAGGCGAAATTGAAAAAGGAGAAAGCCAAGGCGAAGAAGGCGAAGCTGAAGCTCGCAAAAGCCAAGGCGAAGAAGGCTAAGGCGAAGAAGGCGAAGCTGAAGCTCGCAAAGACCAAGGCGAAGAAGGCTAAGGCGAAGAAGGCGAAGCTGAAGCTCGCAAAAGCCAAGGCGAAGAAGGCTAAGGCGAAGAAGGCTAAGGCGAAGAAGGTTAAGGCGAAGAAGGTTAAGGCGAAGAAGGTTAAGGCGAAGAAGGTTAAGGCGAAGAAGGTTAAGGCGAAGAAGGTTAAGGCGAAGAAGGTTAAGGCGAAGAAG
>CALJYH010000057.1 GCA_937984095.1 uncultured Gammaproteobacteria bacterium
AGGTGATCATGGTCGAGGAGGTCAAAAAGGTCCCGGGATTCTTTAACCAGGTAGTCCAGGCGCACACAAATCACCGACAATGTATCCGGAACCAGTTCGGACGGATGCAATCGCTTAGTGACATTGCGAGCCATGTAGCCCATTTCGCCGTGATAATTACGCGCAATCCAATTCGCATAATGCTCATGATACTGATCGAGCTCGACATCGGTAATACCAACCTGCTGAAAACCCAGCTCAAGCCCGATCGCTTTTATTGATTCTGATTTGGACAAGAGATTAATTAAGTGATACCTAGCCGGTTTATTCGCGTTGATGCGGGTGCATCTTTCCTATTGACTGGTACAATATCTCATTTTAATTCAAACCTGAAATGTCTATCTACTTCGCAATCGCCGCAGGCGGTTCGTTGGGTGCGGTCTCCCGTTACTGGATGTCGGCCTCGACTTACCAATGGCTTGGCCAGGGGTTTCCCTACGGGACCCTGATGGTCAACTTGCTGGGATCGCTGGTGATGGGTTTTTTATCGGTGCTGCTGGTGCACCGCTTCCACGTCAGTGAAGAAATCAGAATCGGGTTGCTGGCCGGATTTCTGGGTTCTTTCACGACCTTTTCAACCTTTGCCATGGACACACTGCAACTGGCCGGTAACGATGCGATACTCAAAGCCATCGTCTATATCCTGTTTAGTGTGTTGTTATGCATTCTCGGCGCCTGGGCAGGCCTGGTCGCCGCAAAACAATTGATCTAGAGATGCTTGATTCAAAATTATTGCGTAGTGACCTCGACACTGTGGTCGAGAAATTAAAAATTAAGAATTTTGATTTTGACGTGTCATCCTTCAGTCGGCTGGAAGAGCGCCGTAAATCCCTGCAGGTGTCTACCCAGAATCTGCAAAGCGACCGCAATACGCGCTCAAAAGCCATCGGTGAAGCCAAGGCAAAGGGTGACGATATAGAACCACTGCTGGAAGAGGTAGCGAGCCTGGGAGAACAGTTAAAAGCCGCTGAAGCCGAGTTAAGTACGCTGCAGAATGAACTCGATAGCTTGCTGCTTGGGATACCTAATGTACCGCATGATTCGGTTCCTGCAGGGGATAGCGAAGCTGATAATACCGAGGTGTTGCATTGGGGCGAGCAACCCCAGTTTGATTTTGAGCCCAGGGATCATATTGATCTTGGTATAGCGCTGGGTGGCATGGATTTTGAACGCGCAGCCAAGCTCGCGGGCGCCAGGTTCGTGACCATGACAGGGGCCCTGGTCACACTACATCGCGCACTGATTCAGTTCATGATAAACCAGCACATCCTCGAACACGGCTACGTCGAAGCTTATGCTCCTTATCTGGTCAATGAAGCGACACTGATGGGTACCGGCCAGTTACCCAAATTCAAGGAAGACCTGTTCCACATTGATTCCGAGAATCATAACCTGTACCTGATTCCGACTGCCGAAGTACCGGTCACCAATTTTGTTGCCGATAGTATCGTCGAGGCTAAGGAGCTGCCGCTGAAGTTTGTTGCGCATACACCGTGCTTTCGTTCCGAAGCGGGTTCTTACGGCAAGGATACGCGCGGAATGATCCGCCAGCACCAGTTTGAAAAAGTCGAACTGGTACAGATCGTAAAGCCGGAAGATTCAATGGATGCCCTGGAACAATTAACCGGGCACGCCGAAACTATCCTGCAACTGCTTGGGCTTGCCTATCGTAAAGTTATCTTATGTGGTGGCGATCTGGGTTTTGCATCGACCAAGACTTACGATCTCGAAGTCTGGTTACCCGGCCAGGATGCGTACCGCGAGATTTCCTCCTGCAGCAATATGACTGATTTTCAGGCACGCCGGATGAAAGCACGCTGGCGCAACCCGGAAACAGGCAAACCCGAGCTGGTACATACCTTGAACGGATCGGGGCTGGCCGTGGGTCGAACCCTGATAGCCATCATGGAGAATTACCAGCAAGCCGACGGCAGTATCAGGATTCCCGAGGTATTAAAGCCATATATGCATGGTGCGACTGAAATTCGGAGGTAAAAAGCTATACTCTTCGGATTATGTTGCGGATTCGGAAATCCTGATGAAATTATTCGCGAAAACTATGATCGCAGCATTGTTTATCGCAATGCTGTTACCCTTTACAATCCTGAAGGACGATAGCGGTAATACCCTGATGAGTTTTTCAGAAATTAGCCTGCCCGATTTTTCGATGCCTGACTTACCGAAAATTTCCGATGCGAAAACTACTGCGCCGCTGGACGAAGATCTAAGCGGCAAGGATATTTTTTACAAGTGGTACGATAGTGATGGCAACATTCAGTTTACCAGCGAACCACCGCCAGATGGGATCCAGTATACGCTCAAGGGTTTTGATCCTGACACAAACGTGATACAGGCGGTAAACGTACCACCCAAAGAATCAGCTACGGATGAATCAACACCGACCCAGGAAAAATCAGGCGATCCGGAGGAGATTGGCAATCCGTATTCGCAAGATAGCATTAAGAAACTGTTCGAAGACACGAAGAATATCGAGAAACTGCTCAAGCAAAGATTGCAGGATCAGACCTCCCAAATTAATCAATAAGAGACATCAACGCATGAAATTAACAACGTTTATATTACTCGCAATGGTCAGCATCGGCCTGAACGCGTCTGGCAAGACTGCTTTCATCAACTCCAAGATATTACTTGAACAATCACCACAAGCTATTGCCGCCAATAGCGAATTGCAGAAACAGTTTGGCGAGCGCGAACAAAGCCTGCGTAAACTCGCACAAGAAATCCAGCAAATGGAAAAAACCTATCAAACCGATAGTGTAGTGATGAGTGCTGAGCAGAAAAAAAAGGCCGAGGACAATATCATCCAGAACAAGCGTCGTTTTCAGTTTGAACAACAGTCGCTCAAAGAGGATCTGCAAGCGAAGCAAAGAGAGCTATTGCAGGAAGTGCAGGTATCGATAAAGTCGGTTATTCAAAGCTATGGCAGCAAGAATGGATACGATTTCATATTTACTGATGCCAGCATTGCCTACGCCAGCGATGCAGTAAATATTACCGAGCAAATTCTCGAGGAGCTTAAGAAATAATGGTTACCTCACCCGAATCATTTGAATGATTCGGATGAGGCTTGATCTCAAGAATCCTGTCCGACACCCGTTGGGCTGGTTGATGAAGCCGGGGTGGTTACTGCCGCTCCAGGTTTAGTGGATTCAACTTTAGGCTTCGACTCTGCGCTTTCAACACCCGGTTTAGAGCCGTCGTCATTTATTTTCATTGATTTCGCAGGCTCGGTCGTTGCTTCTGCTCGGGGGGTATCCGGCTTCGCCTCATCAGCCTTGTTCTTATGACCAGCCGCGGGTTTTTTACTTTCCCCTGACTTTTCGGATTGCTGCTGTCCCTTTGATTCGGTCGCCTCAGCTGTTTTAGGTTTTCGAGTACTTTTAGGGCGCGGTTTTCGAGCTTCACTCTTGCTAGAGTCAGTCCCTGCAGCCTGTTCGGATTCACCCTGCTGTTGACGATTACCCTCTGGTCCTGGTTTGCTCTCTTGTCGACGATTACCATCTGCTTCAGGTTTATTTTGCGCTTGACGATTACCATCTGCTTCTGGGTTTTTAGGCGGTTGTCGTTTTGTCCCTGTCGCGGGTTTGTTCTCCTGGGGAGCTTTATTGTCTTGCTGACGAGCTCGATTACCGCGATTTCCGCCACGATTTCCACCGCGTGAACGTCCCGTCCGTGACTGGTTAGCGCGTCTTGTATCGCCCGCGTCAGACTTTTCGGACTCGCCCTGGTCTTTGGTTTGTGCGTCGGCAGTTTTGTTTGCGTCTTTGTTTCTCGCCGTTGCATTACTGCGTTGACGATTTTGACCACCACGATGTTTACCGCGCCGACCGCGATTTCCACCGCGATTCGGACGATTCTCAGGCTTGGCCGTTGTTTCCTCCACCTGCTCAGGGGGCTTTTCGCCACTGCCGATCAGAAGGTTTACAATCTTGCCGAGAAAACCACTTTCACCATTAGACGGTTTGACGGGTGGTGGTGATGCTGCAGGCCTTGGCGTAGGTGGGGTTATGCTTTGTACGGCTGCCGTTTCAGGAGTAGAAACATTGCTACTCGCCATTCCTACCAGGTCAACCGGCTGTTCGGGAGTTGTCAGTTCGTAAGATTTCTTGTAGTTCGATTCGTGACGATGAGTATCGTTATCCTTGACGCGCTCAATTTCGTAATGCGGGGTTTCGAGCTTTGGGTCCGGGATAACGACGATATGGACCTCGCGTCGTTGTTCGAGACTATCGATTTTCTCGCGCTTTTCATTCAATAAATAGGTTGCACATTCGACCGGCATCTTGGCCAGAATTTTACCGGTATTGTCCTTGAGCGATTCCTCTTCCAAAAGCCTCAATACGGCCAACGAAAGCGACTCGACATCACGTATCGTGCCCTGACCACTGCATCGAGGGCATACTATCTGGCTCGATTCCTCAAGCGAGGGCCGCAACCTTTGGCGAGACATTTCGAGTAAACCGAATCGAGAAATTCGCCCAATCTGGACTCTGGCGCGATCATCATAAACTGCGTTGCGTAACCGATTTTCCACCTCGCGCTGATTTCGGTTCTGCATCATATCGATAAAATCAATCACGATCAGGCCACCCAGGTCTCGAATCCTTAACTGTCGAGCAATTTCGTCGGCCGCTTCGACGTTTGTCTGCTTCGCGGTTTCCTCGATATCGCTGCCCCTGGTAGCACGCGCAGAGTTAACATCAATTGAGATTAATGCCTCGGTATGATCGATTACTATAGCGCCGCCCGATGGCAGACTGACTTCTCTGGAAAAAGCCGACTCGATCTGGTTTTCGATTTGAAATCGATTAAACAACGGCAACTTGTCTTCGAAGAGTTTAAGCTTGTTGAGCGAACCCGGCATGACCATTGACATGAAATCGTGAGCCTGTTGGTAAGCCTGCTTCGAATCGATCAGGATTTCCCCTATATCGTTGCGATAGTGATCGCGCAAAGCTCGTACCACGATATCGGATTCCTGGTAAATCAGAAAGGGTGCCGGCTTGTCATTGGAAGCCTTTTCAATCGCGCTCCAGACCTGGGACAGATAATCAAGATCCCACTGCATTTCTTCAGTAGAGCGACCAACACCCGCGGTGCGTACGATCACGCCCATACCTTCCGGCATGGTTAATTCCGAAAGCGTCTTTTTAAGTTCGTCACGGTCTTCACCCTCGATACGTCGTGAGACACCGCCGGCACGAGGGTTTTGCGGCATTGCTACCAGGAACCTGCCAGCCAGGCTGATAAAACTGGTTAAAGCAGCACCCTTGTTACCACGCTCTTCTTTTTCGACCTGGACAATTATCTCCTGGTCAACTTTAAGCGCGTCCTTAAGGATTGGTTTACCGTTATTGTCCCGCTGGGCATCACCGAAGTATTGCTTGGCAATTTCTTTAAACGGAAGGAAACCGTGGCGTTCGGCGCCATAGTTAACAAAGGCGGCCTCGAGACTGGGTTCGACTCGAGCTATTTTACCCTTGTATATATTTGACTTCTTCTGCTCTCGAGAGGGTACTTCGATATCGAGGTCGTAAAGTAGTTGGCCATTGACCATTGCCACCCTGAGCTCTTCGGCCTGGGTGGCATTTATTAAAATTCGTTTCATTGGAATTCTTGCCTTGCTTGAACGGCCGTGCACTGCGGTTTATCTGTTCTGTCACCCGGTTTTCGATTTTTATCTGTGCAGGCGTCAATTCTATGCACACGGGTTCCTGTAAACCGCTTGTGAATAAAAAGTTTTTAATCAGAACAAAAATTTGTATGAGGCAGTACATTGGCCTATGTGAAACTGAGAGTCATGGGGTCAGACGCTAATACACCGTCTGCCACGGACTAATTTGGTTGAGGAAACACTCCTTAGGGAGTCTGCTTCCCATTAAAAAACTGATTTGGTAGTGTTTTGCCAGGAACTTAGGCAGTACAATACTACGGCAGGGAATATAACACAGTTTCTGCAGACTGCCATCCATTGAATTCAAATAATCCACAAAAAAGCGCCGTTAACCTGGTCGAGATTTCTGCCGCCCAACTCGGACAAAGGCTTGATAACTTTCTATTCAAGCAGCTCGCAAATGTTCCCCGAACCCGTGTTTATCGCATCATCAGAAAAGGTGAGGTTCGCGTCAATAAGAAACGTTGTAAACCGGAATACAAACTAAAAATTGGTGATCAGGTCAGGATCCCACCTTTGCGCATGGAGCTGGAATCAAGAGAAAAATTGCGGCCGTCACAACAGTTACTCGCACGGTTGAACCGCAACATACTCTTTGAAAACGAACATATTCTTATCGCTGACAAACCCCCGGGGCTTGCGGTGCACGCGGGATCAGGGCTGGACTACGGGATAATCGATGCGATGCGCCTGCTGCGACCAGGCGAAGATATCGAACTTGTACACAGGCTTGATCGCGACACTAGTGGCTGCCTGCTATTGAGTAAGCATCGGCAGGCACTACTGGAAATGCAGGCAGCACTACAGGACAAATCACTCACAAAAAACTATTGTGCTGTTGTTAAAGGGCGTTGGCCGCAAGGGACTATCGAGATCCGACTTGCGTTGAAAAAAATCCATCTTCCCAACGGGGAAAGACGGGTGCGGGTTGACATCAACGGGAAACCGGCTATTAGTCGGGTCAGGATAGTGCAAGCCGGTAAGCTATACAGCATTATCCAGGTGGAACTTGTAACCGGTCGTACTCACCAAATCAGGGTGCACTGCCAGGCGCAAGGACACGAAATCGCAGGTGATGACAAGTATGGCGATGGGGAATTTAATCGTGCCATGCGAAAGCGCAGGATCAACCGCTTGATGCTGCACGCTTCCAGTCTCGAGTTGCCAAGCAGTAATTATACGCCTGAACTGGTTGTCAATGCGCCGTTGCCTGCCGAATTTGAACGGCTATTTGGCACTACCGATGACGTATAGGCCAGCTAAAACAATTTGCACAGGAAACAGGAATCAAGATGTCTGATAACGAAACCAATACCAGCCAACCCGGTTCCGGCGATGGTAAACAGGCCCAGAAAATTGTTGACCGCCTGGTCTTTGCCGCACTGAAAGAGCAAACCCGAGCCCGGCGCTGGCGGGTAGGCTTCATGTTGTTTTTCATCGTTTATATTAGCGTCGTAACAGTCGTATTCCTGACCGATTCGGGTGACATGGGTTTAGAGGTGGACGGGGACAAACATACCGCGCTGGTCAAGCTTTCTGGAGTAATCGCCAGTGGTGAGGCAGCTGGTGCCGAGAACGTGATCGCCGGTCTTAATTCGGCCTTCAAGCACGACGATACTGCCGGTATTGTCATCGAAATCAATTCCCCGGGCGGATCTCCAGTACAGTCAGCCTATATTTTCGATGAAATCATGCGCTTGAAGCAGGAACACGAATCCATACCTGTCTACGCGGTGGTTGTAGATATGGCCGCGTCCGGTGGTTATTTTGTCGCGGCTGCGGCAGATAAAATTTATGCAAATCAATCAAGCCTGGTTGGCTCGATTGGTGTTCGAATGGATGCTTTTGGATTTGTCGAAATGATGAAGAAGATTGGCGTTGAAAGACGATTACTGGTTGCAGGGGAGAACAAGGGTCTATTCGATCCATTTCTTCCCGAACAAAGTGAACAAAAAGCTCACTTGCAATCGATGCTCAATGAAGTTCATGGTCACTTTATAGCCGCGGTAAAACGTGGAAGAGGGGATCGCCTGGTAGAAAATGACGATACTTTCAGCGGCCTGATATGGAGTGGTGAAAAGGCCCTGGCGCTGGGTCTGGTGGATGCCTACGGCACAACACAGAGTATCGCGCGGGAACTTGCAGCGGAAGATGTCGTCGATTTCACCCCCAAAGCCAAGCTGCTTGAACGAATTGCCGATCGTATCGGCAGCAGTGCAGGACGCGGGATCAGTGAGTACTTTCTGGGCAATATGGCAATTAACTAGAGCCCCGACATTCGATCCTCAGCCCTAGACTACCTCGACCCCCGCGTTCTCCAGCATTTTTGTCAATTTAATCAAAGGCAATCCGATCAGCGCCGTGGGATCACTTCCGTGCATTTTTTTGAACAGGCAGGCGCCATAGCCTTCCGACTTAAAACTACCGGCGCACTGGTAGGGTTCTTCGATGCGCAGATAATGATCTAGCTGTCGGTCGCTCAGATTGCGGAATTCAACTTCGTATACGACATCCTCAACTGCCCTGAATTCCACTGACGGGTTCAATACACAAACAGCAGTATGAAAAACCATGGTCTTTCCCTGGGCCTCTCGTAGCTGACGTAAGGCGTTTTCATGCGTTCCTGGTTTACCAAGGATTTTTTCGCCCAGCAGGGCACATTGATCCGAGCCGATCACTACCGCTTGAGGGTGATCGACAGCCACGCGATCCGCCTTCGATTCGGCAAGTCGACAGACGTAACTACTCGCGTCTTCACCCGGGATGATTGTTTCATCGATATCCGGAGCAAGACATTCATAATCAAGTTGTAATCGGCCCAGCAGCTGTTTTCGAAAAGGGGAGCCGCTGGCCAGGATAATTTTAGGTTGCACAGGGTTAAGTTCCAATAAAATTCAGACTGGCACCAGACCCATAATCAGGCTGGCCTGGCACCGGTGGCGCAGTATATTACAAGCTCGAATTGAATACATTATTAGCTCGAATATTAGCAGCGAATTGAATAGACATTGTTATCCACAAGCATGTAGAATCGCCGCCTTATGCGGGATAAGTTGCGTAAGAATTACCAGGTTCAAAAGGAAGTGACCCGAAACGGCTGTTTCGAGGGAGAAATATCATTATCGGAAACCGAGCGCCTGGGCGAGTTGCTACATGGTAGCGAATCTGACCGAAAGGGCCGGAAAATAGCCGTCAGTTTCGAGTTTTCACGCAATGAATACGGTACTCCAATGATCATAGGCAAACTGGAGACCAGTCTTGAACTGGAATGCCAGCGCTGCCTCAAGGCACTGGAACTGCCGCTGAAGCTGGATTTTAAACTCATGATTGATGCCAGCGACGAAATAGTCAGCAATAGCGACATGGATACGATCTATAGTAATGATGGATATATCGATATCATTGAGCTGGTTGAGGACGAGTTGTTACTGGCAATACCATTGGTAGCCACGCACAAAGACACTACGTGCAATGAAGCCTGGAAGGCTGGGCCGGCCGAGTCCGAAGCAACCGCTAGAGAAAACCCGTTTGCAGTTCTACAGGAACTGAAAACTACTGATTAAGTTAACTGGAGATACATAATGGCTGTTCAGAAAAGTCGTAAAACCCCATCCAAAAGGGGTATGAGACGGTCCCACGATGCACTGGGAACTGCAACCCTGGCGGTTGAACCCACGACCGGTGAGACCCATCGGCGACACCACATCAGCGCCGATGGTTACTACAAGGGACGTCGGGTCATAGCAGACAAAATCGTCGAAGATGATGACGAGTAGAATTGGCGAGTTTAGTCAGTAATTACGGGCGGCAATAACCGCCCGTATTTTTTTCAGATACAGCGAAATGGGACAGAAAATTATCGCACTCGACGCCATGGGAGGGGACCACGGCCCTGTCGTGACCGTGGCTGCGGCAAAGCTTGCCCTGGATGAGATCCCTGATCTGGAACTAATTCTCGTTGGCGATGAAAGGCAACTCACTGCCGAATTCGAAAAACACAATTTAAACCAAAATAGTCGAGCTCAGATCTACCACGCCTCACAAGTTGTTGACATGGACGAAAAGCCCGCCATAGCCCTCAAAAAGAAAAAAGACTCCTCGATGCGGGTCTCGATCAACCTGGTGAAAGAGGGAAGGGTGCAGGCTTGCATCAGTGCAGGCAATACCGGTGCTTTGATGGCTACCAGCAAGTTCGTATTAAAAACCATCCAGGGGATAAGCCGACCTGCAATCTGTACCACGCTACCGGGCATCAACGGGCACACCCATATGCTTGACCTCGGGGCTAACCTGGAGTGCACTCCTGAAAACCTGGCCGAATTTGCGTTGATGGGGTCGGTGCTAGCGCAATCGGTAGAGGGCATCAAAAACCCTTCCATCGGATTACTGAATATCGGTTCGGAATCAGTTAAGGGTAGCGAGTCGGTCAAAAGGGCCAGCCAGCTTATTGATGAAAGCAGTCTAAACTATTATGGATTTGTTGAAGGCGATGATATTTATAAGGGTACAGTTAACGTGATCGTAACCGATGGCTTTGTTGGCAACGTCTCGCTGAAGACTGCCGAGGGGCTCGCGGCATTGGTCAATCATGTGCTTAAAAGCGAGTTCAGGCGCAACTGGCTGACTAAACTGGCCGCGTTTTGTGCTTTACCCGTACTATCGTCAGTAGGTCGCAAACTTGACCCGCGTCGTTACAATGGAGCCAGCCTGTTAGGTCTCAATGGCATTGTTGTGAAAAGCCACGGCAGTGCCGACACCAGTTCCTTTTTAAACGCAATCAAGATTGCTGCTCTCGAGATTGAAAATAATGTGCCGCAGCGAATTTCGGGCGCGATCGAAAGTTACTTCAGCCAGACTGGGGAAGCAGTCACATGACCTATGCCCGCATTATCGGCACCGGCAGTTATCTGCCGGAGAAGGTCATGACGAACCATGACCTGGAAAAAATTGTAGAAACCTCCGATCAATGGATTCGGGAGAGAACCGGTATCGAGCAACGTCATATCGCCGGTGATAATGAAACAACGGTTGATCTTGCCGAGAAAGCGTCACGACTGGCGATAGAGGCGGCTGGAATTGACCCCGCAGAAATCGATCTGATCGTGTTAGCGACTTCGACCCCGGATAAAATCTTTCCGAGTTCAGCCTGTATTTTGCAGGCTCGGCTGGATATCCACGGTTGCCCCGCATTCGATATCCAGGCGGTGTGTACCGGTTTTGTATACGCATTAGCGGTGGCCGATAAGTTTATCAAGACTGGTAGTGCGAAAAAGGCATTAGTCGTTGGCGCGGAAATCTTTTCCAGAATTCTTAACTGGGAGGACCGCGCAACCTGTGTGCTATTCGGCGATGGTGCAGGGGCGGTGATTCTGGAAGCCAGCGAGGACACCGGAATACTGTCCACGCATATACATGCCGACGGCAAATACGAAAACCTGCTTTGGGTACCGCATGGCATCGGCGATGGCTTTGAAGAGGTGAAACAGGGTAAAGGCGTTGTTGAAATGCGGGGCAACGAAGTTTTCAAAATGGCCGTCAACACGCTCGGACGTATCGTCGACGAAACCCTGGCTGCAAACAGTATGGTCAAGTCCGATATCGACTGGCTGGTACCGCATCAGGCGAATATTCGGATTATCACTGCCACCGCCAGGAAACTGAAAATGTCGATGGACCAGGTTGTTGTCACCGTTAATAAGCATGGCAACACCTCGGCGGCCTCGGTGCCCCTGGCGCTTGATGTTGCTGTGCGCGATGGTCGCATCAAAGCCAATGAACTAGTAATGTTGGAAGCTTTTGGCGGTGGTTTTACCTGGGGCTCGGTACTACTGCGTTACTAGGCGTTTTGGTAATGGATTACATAGAGTAGGATCGCTGTGATATGATGCCAGTGGATTACCTGGTGTTAGATAATGATAAGCGTATTACTCACCGACGACCATGCGCTGGTACGCACTGGGATTCGTCGCCTGCTGGAGGACAGCAAACAGGTCAGGATAGTCGGTGAAGCCGACTGTGGAGAAGAGGGCGTAACACTCGCTCAGCAGCTTAATCCCGACGTCATTTTAATGGATGTCAACATGCCTGGCATTGGTGGCGTCGAGGCCTGTCGTCGTATTTTACAGCGCAATCCCGACCAAAAAATCATCGTGCTGACGATTCACAGCGAACAGACTTTTCCCAAGAGAATGCTGGAAATTGGTGCCAAGGGTTACCTGACCAAGGACTGCGGCGTCGAAGAAATGTTGACTGCTATCAAGCAGGTAAGTAATGGCGGTGCCTACATAGCCCCGAGTATTGCGCAGCAATTGGCCTTATCGTTACTTCCCGGAAATGAACATAATCCTATCGACCGTTTGTCACGACGTGAATTCCAGGTGATGCTAATGATTTCTCACGGTTTAACCAATGCTGAAATATCCGACAAACTCTGCCTTAGCCCCAAGACTGTCAGCACCTACCGCCTGCGGCTGCTGGAAAAACTGGGTGCACATAACGAAGTCGATCTCATTAAAATAGCGGTAGAGCAGGGTATGGTCGAGTTCGCAAATTCGGACTGATCGACGGTGACCAACCTGCTAGCCTGCCAAAGGTGCCCGCGTCTTAACGCTTACCGGATAGAACAAAAGCACAGGTTCCCTGATTACCACTGTTTGCCGGTTGCGGGATTTGGCAACTTCGACGCACGCCTGCTGGTAGTCGGTCTCGCGCCGGGTTTGCACGGTGCGAATGCGACCGGGAGGCCGTTTACCGGTGATGCATCTGGTGACCTGTTGTTTGCAACCCTGCACAAGTATGGTTTTGCCAGTAGTCCGGCTTCGCGCGTATCGAGCGACAATATGCGATTGGTCGATTGTCGAATCACCAACGCTGTCAAATGCGTTCCACCGGGAAACCGGCCAACTACGTCTGAAGTAAACCACTGTAAGGGTTTTCTGCGTGAGGAAATTTCAATGATGAGGCCCGGTTCCGTGCTGCTGGCACTGGGTACTATCGCACATCAGGCAACTTTGAAGGCGCTTGGCTTAACCCAGGCGCAATATCGATTTTTTCAGCGCGCCGAATATGAATTACCGAACGGATTGACATTGATAGACTCTTTCCATCCCAGCAGGTACAACCAGAATACCGGCAAGATCACCCCAAAAATATTTGAAAACGTATTTGATCGGATCAGGCTGAGATTGCAATGAAGCAGCAACGGGATTTCGACCACAAGGGTTTTCTGGCCACGGTCAGTAGCAAGCCCGGCGTATACCGCATGCTCGATCGACACGACAAGGTTATCTACGTCGGTAAAGCCAAGAATTTAAAGAAACGGCTGTCCAGTTATTTTCGCAAAACCGGTTTGTCGACCCGTATCATTTCGCTGGTTAATAATATTAATTCAATCGAGGTAATTAACACGCGCACCGAAAGCGAAGCCTTGCTGCTGGAAAACGATTTAATCAAAAATCTTAATCCACGTTACAACATATTGTTCCGTGACGACAAGAGCTACCCCTACATATGCCTTTCCAATCACGACTTTCCCCGCTTAACCGTATTCAGGGGTAAACCTGACAGACGTAAGGGAACATTTTATGGTCCGTTTCCAAGTGCAGGGTCGATTCGTTATACGATTAATCATGTGCAGCGTATGTTCCAGCTGCGCAATTGCGAAGACTCTGCCCTGTCGAATCGCACGCGCGCCTGTTTGCAATACCAGATCAAGCGCTGTACCGGGCCTTGCGTGGGACATACCGATAAAGAAAGCTATCGATTACAGATCGAACAGGCACAAATGTTTTTAGAGGGCAAAAGCAACGAACTGATCGATCAACAGATCGCTCTCATGGAAAAATATTCCAAGGACCTGGAGTTCGAGCAGGCTGCACAGATTCGCGACCGGATTGAAACCTTACGCAGGGTCACGGAGAAACAGTTTGTCACCGATTTCAATGGCGACATCGACATCATCGCCTGTGAACTGCGCCAGGATTTCAGTTGTATTCAGCTGTTCATGATCCGCAACGGCACCTCGCTGGGTAATAAACCCTTTTTTAATCGCGCCAAACTTGATACTGATCCGGCAAGCCTGATCGAGACATTCATCATGCAACATTATTCCAATCATCCAGCACCGGCGGAGATTATCGTAAGCCACGATCTTGAAAATACCGAGTTACTGACTGAATCGTTACACCTGCTTAGCCATTCAAGGGTCAGGATTGCGCACAACGTACGCGGCAAACGCCAGCGTGCACTGGAAAGCGCAATCGCCAATGCAAAACAGGCATTGGAAAGCTACTTATTATCAGCGAGTTTATTGAGCAAACGATTTCAAAACCTGGTCGAGGTTTTGCATCTTGAAGGTCCGCCCGAACGCATTGAATGTTTTGACATCAGTCATACCATGGGCGAATCGACCAGGGCATCCTGTGTGGTATTTGGAAAGGAGGGCGCGATAAAGAATGAATACCGCCGCTACAATATCAATGATATTCAGCCCGGCGATGACTACGCCGCAATGCGCCAGGTACTCGATCGACGCTATAGTAAACGCCAGAATTCACCTGAACAGCTCCCCGACCTGATTCTAATCGATGGTGGCAAAGGTCAGCTCGGTGTGGCAATGGACGTTCTGGAGTCACTTAATATACTCAACGTCAAGGAGAACCTCAGGGTTTTCGGGATTGCCAAAGGTGTTGAGCGCCGCGCTGGATACGAAGAAATAATCGATGAAGAGATGACAGCTCTGAACTTTCCAATGGATTCACCGGCGCTGCTTCTGATCCAGCAGATACGTGACGAGGCGCACCGATTCGCAATAACCGGTCATCGCCAGGCGCGCGCAAAAACCCGACGCAAATCCCGTCTCGAAGAAATTCCAGGCATCGGCATCAAAAAACGACAGTTACTCCTGAATACCTTTGGTGGATTACAGGGTGTCCAGGCTGCTGGGGTTGAAGAGTTGATGCAAATCAAGGGAATTAACCGAGAGACCGCACAGGCGATCTATGATACTTTTCATGGTTAAACCGTTTACTGGCCGGTAATGAAAATAACCCTGCCTACCGCCGTCACCCTGTTCCGAATCGCACTGATTCCGATTTTTGTTATCGTGTTTTACTTGCCTTTCAGTTGGGCAAATGTTGCGGCAACCTCTATTTTTGCTATTGCCAGTATAAGTGACTGGGTTGACGGATACCTGGCCCGTTCGATGCAGCAGGAATCCTCGTTTGGCGCTTTCCTCGATCCGGTTGCCGACAAGCTCATGGTCGTGGTGATTATTGTATTGCTGGTCGAAGCCCACCCAAGCATTTACATGTCTCTGCCATCTGTGGTCATCGTCGCCAGGGAAATATCGATTTCAGCCTTGCGTGAATGGATGGCACAACTAGGCAGCAGCACTACGGTAAAGGTATCGTTTATTGGTAAGGCGAAGACGGTTTCACAGATGCTGGCCCTGGGTTTCATGATATTTTCCGAGCCATTCATGGGATTACCGATTTACGAAATTGGCCTTGGGATTTACTATGTCGCCGCCTTTTTAACAATTGTTTCGATGCTGCTTTACCTGCGCGCGGCCTGGCCTGTAATAAGCCGGCACGGTTGACGTAATCAGCCATGTCCTTGCTTGACAGCTAAGGTTGAATCTATAGAATAACGGCTCTTTTGCGGGAATAGCTCAGCTGGTAGAGCACAACCTTGCCAAGGTTGGGGTCGCGAGTTCGAATCTCGTTTCCCGCTCCAGTTTTCATGCCTCGATTCGATCGGGGCTTTTTTTGGCCATCACTATTCAGTAAAGTAGGATGTCCTGGGCTCTTCATCAGGCGGAATAGCCTTTCTTCGGCTGGGTGGCAGAGTGGTCATGCAGCGGCCTGCAAAGCCGTGTACGGCGGTTCGATTCCGCCCTCAGCCTCCATTCAAATGCCCGGATGGCGAAATTGGTAGACGCAAGGGACTTAAAATCCCTCGACCTTAACGGTCGTGCCGGTTCGACTCCGGCTCCGGGCACCAAATATTATTCCTTTATTAACAATAGCTTAGTGGCTTTACTTTATGTAAAACCTAATTTAGCTATAATCCTAGAATTTCATATTTAGTCCAGTATGAAGCAGTACCAATCATTATTGAAGCAAGAAAAGGTGAGGGTTGTTGAATAGTTAAAAACCGAGTTATGCTGGACTACTCTCCATTAAGCAGACGCTCAATATAGAGACTATTTTTGTAGAGAAATAAAGCTATCGGGCTATGGTCAGCTATCGCTATATCGCGTTGGGAATATCGGAAGAAGAAATAAAAAATCCATCTCAAATGAAATGATAATTTTCCGATTTGTAAAGTGGCAATGAACTAGCGTCGCGTGACTACGAATAAAATTAATATCTATTCAGATCATCTTCTGGGATTAAATCAAAGCCAATGGGTATCTCGGCAATCTCTCTATCAATCACTATGTGATGCTGTTCCAGGTCTTGGATTCGATGACGCAAAGTTTGTGTCAGTGTGTTTAAATGCCGGTTCTCGGTTAACAACTTTTTTATTAGTTCTCGTTGTTCCCGTGTAAGCGCCTGCAGATGTTCGAATTGCTTTTTCATCACTGCCCTCGGTATCGTAATTAGGAGTTTCCACCAAATCCTACATAAAACGCTGACCCTTTTCAATTCGGGCTTACCAACAGCCCAGATAATCAGGCAACTTAGGTAGACGTTAACAATTGGGTCAATCGATATACCAAATCGGAATCTGCTCATTGCTTTTCCTTGTCAAGGTGGAGATTACTGATGGACTCGGTTACAACATATGCGACGGGCAAAGTAGTCCTGGCTATGAGTCCTTATCACTATTCACCGGCAATCGAACCGAGGCTAAAAAGTGTGGGGGAAACACTAATCATCGTGGGTAGATCATATTTTTCCGGAGGAATGATACCCTTAGAAAAATCGGCGAATAACATTCTTAACTTGAAATTCATAAAGTAAAGTGATAAGTATGTCTTATAAAGTATTGTTACATAATGCCATTTAGCGATAATTAGATTGGCAGTCTAGCGGGTTTATACATAACCAGAAGGTGGAATTTTTCTGCAGAACAATGGGAATAGTAGAAAAACTAAATGCGATTGGAATAAAGCAGGGTCAACCTGCAGATATTCTGGTGGACAGTAGCAAACAACTCAAGTTGATACATGACTACGATATCGACACAAAGAAAGACAAATTTACCAAATACCGGTGCTTGATTTCATTGAATACCGGCTCTCGCAAGTATCGATCTCCGATCCTGGGACATACACGCGAATCGATGCTCCCTGCATCGTCCCTGCAATTGGGAATTTTTAACATGCTTTATTTCGATAAGGTTCTGCCGCTGAATCCGACCGACAAACACAAACCCCTAAACTGTTTTGAGCTAACGTTATTTAAGATTCCCGACGACAAGTATGATTTGCGGGATCTCGTGATTCGATACAATCTCCAAAAAGTTTACCGAACTTTCCTGAAACTGGATGATGTTTTTAAAAAAGATCAGGCCAAACTGATAAATGCCTACGAATCCGAAACCTATCCGAAGTATCGGGAACTTATGAAGATCGGCAGGAAGGCCTTCATAAACAATTGGAATAATTCATATTCGACCGACCAGCCATTGATAGAGGTTATCGAGTGCACTGACGAAGGAAGCCTTTCTGAATTCGAAATTTTGATGGCAGCACGTAGCCACCCCGACTGGGAGTGGACTAAGTAGAAGCCCAACCCGGCATCTAATAATCGTACCCACGATCCGATTTATCCGATTGTAGCCAAATATGTCCAGATCCTGGAATACAGGTAAGACCTCCATGAGCAGGGGAACTACCAGGCGCGGATGGCCGCGATTGTTTGAAGTATTACCCTCCATGCCCAGACTTTTAGAACCTGTTTGTCTTCGCCCGATTTTATAAGCATCATTTAACTGACGCGCCACGGCAGACCTTGACTGGGCCGAAAAAGGGCGTGGTATCGTCGAAGGTAGTCTGATGGTACGATTTACATAAATCTGGAATCATCGGATGAACGCCAACTAAAGGGGGTGCATCATGCAAAGAGTGATGATCAGGGTTGCGTTGGCGGAGCTTCTGTTTCTAGGGATAGTCGGGTTTCACGTCGGCTACGGTTTAACACCTGCACAGGCACAAAGTGCCAACATCGAGGTTCCACTAGCTAGGGTGGAAACAGGCCACTGCGAAGCTGACGATACCTTCACAATTGTAATACACGGCGGCTCGGTTTTCTGGCGGGGTATTCATGCTCCTAAGATCCCCTTCATGCAGAAAACACTAACCAATGCACGATCCCTGCTGGCTGCTGGTGCGCGCGCAATTGATGTCGTCGAGGTAGTCATTGCGGGTATGGAAAACTCTGGTCTTTACAATGCCGGAAAAGGTGCCATTGCCAACCAGGCCGGGGTGATCGAACTGGATGCCTCGATCATGGACGGGCGCGAACTGAAGGCGGGCGCCGTAGCCGCGGTCAAGGCCGTGCGTAACCCGATCATTGCAGCCAGACTGGTGATGGACAAGTCCGAACACGTCATGATGGTGGGACCGAATGCGGACCGTTTCATCAAGCAGAATGGTGGCTCTGTTGCAGATGTTGCCTACTATCTCCACGGCGGACAAAACTTCAGCGATGTGCCTTTGCCAGATGACACGGCGATTGCGCCTGCCGATGATAGCGTCGCGTCAGCCCGGACGGGCTATCTGGGCATCTGGGGAGGCGTCTTCCTGGGTGACTTGAACGCCATTCTCGTGGTCGAGAAAATTGAGGCCGACAAGGCACAAGTCATCTATGCCTACGGGACACATCCTTTTTGGGGTGAGGCCTTCTATCGGCGTCTTCCCGGCGTGTTCGTGGATGGTGCATTGCAGGTAATGGAACCGACCGACCTCGGCGGTTACAAGATGACTTATCGATTGAACCCGGACAATACGCTTTCAATGAAAGCAACTCATCCGGACCAACCGGACGGCAAGGGGATGATGAAACGCTTGCCATCCAAGCCCGGTAGCGACGATAACAGTGGTACCGTGGGCGCGGTGGTTCGGGACCGTTGCGGCGATCTGGCAGCGGGAACCTCCACCGGTGGATTCGACTCCAAGACACCGGGTCGGGTTGGTGACTCCCCTATCATCGGCGCCGGCACTTATGCAGACAACGAAACGGCTGCGATCTCCGCAACCGGTCATGGTGAGTTCTTCATGCGGCACGTGGTGGCTTACGACATCACCGCCGCAATGAAATACAAAAGCCTTTCGCTGGAGCAGGCCGCGACAAATCTTATCAAGAAGGAGTTACGCTTCAAGGGCTTGCGTGGTGGCGTTATCGCCGTTGATCGTGATGGCAACTTTGTAATGACTTATAACACCGAGGGCATGGTGCGTGGCGTCACGACTAACACTCTGGAACCTTCAGTCAAGGTTTATTGAGTACCTCCTTTGGAGATAACAGACACCAAAAATTCACAAATTAGCGGCGATATACCGGACGCCGAGTCAGTCATGCCGGCCTGCGAGCCGACATTCATTATATCGTCCTTCCCGAATCTTATTCTAGCAACGACCAATCTGAGACCCTCAGGAAGCCTTTGAAGTAATACAAACACACCTCTTATCCTTTTGATTAATTACCCTGTTATTGCCGAGGATCAATGAACAATACTGAAACAAGCCTAATATTGGTCGTCCTGACCTAATACATCGAGAAAAGACAAATGAGTAAGCAAACAATTGAGGATTATTTGTCCACCCATGCTTTCTTTTCCGGAATGGATAACAGCTTTGTGAGGTTCCTGTCAGACTCCGCGACTGAGTTGCAGATCACGAAGGGTGGTGTCTTGTTTCAGTACGGAAAGCCTGCGGATAAATTTTATTTGGTGCGCAAAGGGAAAGTATCTGTACAGGTGCCAGCATTGATGGGACCGACGCTTGAGATACAGACGCTTGGTGAAGATCAATTACTCGGCTGGTCCTGGCTAATACCACCATACCGCTGGAACTTCCAGGCACGCGCGTTAGAAGATTCCGATTTACTCGAGTTTGATGGCAGCGCCATATTGGCGCGTTGCCAGGAAGACCCGAAATTCGGCTACGATGTGTTCAAGCGTTTCGCGACATTAATGTCCGAGCGCCTCGATGCCGCCCGTCAGAAGATGATGGATGAGTGGAATCCACCAGGATTCGCCTAAGGATCGAATTCGTCGCATGTAAGTTGCCACCCCAACAGAAGACAATGCTTTGAGACGAAGTAATGAATGCCGGCTTTAGCGAGGTTTTTTGGTCCGACTCGTTCTCGAGTTTCTGCTAATCGGACGAAATTTCGATTTTCTGATCTTGAGTCTACTGCCCAAATCCACCGCCACCGGGAGTTTCAATTACGAACACATCACCTGGGCTCATTTCCGTGCTATCGGCTCCTGCCAGTTCCTCCTTAGAACCATCAACCCTGACAACCCAGTTACGGCCCACATGCCCGGATTCACCGCCCTTAATGCCAAAAGGTGGTACCTGGCGATGGTCTGACAAAATGGAGGCTGTCATAGCTTCCAGGAATCGAACGCGGCGTACGACTCCGCAACCGCCTCGGTGGGCACCATTGCCACCCGATCCAAAACGTATGGAGAAGCTTTCCAGTATTACCGGATGACGCCATTCCAGAATTTCCGGATCTGTAAGTCGGGTATTGGTCATATGGGTATGGATCGCATCGGTACCATCGAAATCAGGGCCAGCACCCGAACCACCACAAATGGTTTCATAATATTGATGCTGGTCATTGCCAAAGGTAAAGTTGTTCATGGTTCCCTGGGAGGAGGCCATTACACCAAGGGCACCATAGAGAGCCTCGGTGACGCTTTGGGAAGTTTCAACATTTCCGGCAACAACAGCAGCTGGATAGCGCGGGTTCAACATGCATCCATCGGGAATGATAATTTTCAGTGGTTTCAGGCAACCCGCGTTCAGAGGTATATCATCATCCACTAGCGTTCGGAAAACATACAGCACCGCGGCGATACACACGGCAGACGGCGCATTGAAATTGCTGCTTAACTGGTTCGACGTTCCAGTGAAATCGATCACCGCTTTTCGGTTTTCATCGTCAATGGTTATTACTACATGTATGCGATGGCCCTGGTCCAGCTTGTACGTGAATGCACCATTCTTCAGTACACCCAGAACCCTGCGCACGGATTCTTCTGCATTGTCCTGGACATGGCGCATATAGGCATTGACTGTCTCCAGTGTGAAGTGATCCACCATTTTGTGAAGTTCCCGCACGCCTTTTTCGTTGGCTGCAATCTGGGCTGACATGTCAGCAACATTCTGCCGCGGGTTGCGAGCCGGATATTTTCCACTGAGCAACAATTCAGTCAGGGCTTGCTCACGCAACCGTCCATTCTCGACGAGCAGAAAGTTATCGATCAGTATGCCTTCTTCTTCCACCGTCTTGCTATTGGCAGGCATGGACCCTGGCGTGATGCCGCCAATATCCGCGTGGTGGCCACGCGAGGCGACGAAGAACAGCAGCTTCAAGGCAACTTCGTCAAATACCGGGGAGATCACCGTGACGTCTGGCAGATGCGTGCCGCCGTTATAGGGCGCATTGAGGGCATACACATCACCGGGTTTAATGGTATCGGCCCGTTCGCGGATGACGGTCTTGATACTCTCACCCATACTGCCCAAATGCACTGGCATATGGGGTGCATTGGCGACCAGATTGCCGTCCCGATCAAAGATGGCACAGGAGAAGTCAAGGCGTTCCTTGATGTTGACGGAGTAAGCCGTGTTGGCAAGTGTCGCTCCCATCTGTTCAGCAATGGACATAAACAGGTTGTTGAATATTTCCAGGAGTATCGGGTCTGCGCCTCTATCACCTGTCACGCCGTGGTCCGTGCCGATGGCAACACGGGTGGGTAGTGGGATAACGCGCTTCATTACCAGGTGGCCCATGGACGTCGTGGTCGCCAGCCAGCCCGGCTCGACCAGGGTGGTGGCCGTGCTTTCGATGATAATGGCGGGGCCATTTATCTGTTGCCCCGATTTCAGGGCATCGCGATCATAGATTGGTGCCTGGTGGGTCTCGCCACCGCTATACAGAGACACTGTGTCCAGTGTTTCCAGTGCTGAGGTATCGGATGCGAGTGCGATAGCATTATCTTCCGCACGCTCCATCAGTCCAATGGCTTCAGCCGATACAGTGCCGACGATGTGGGCACGATCAGGTACGCTAAAGCCAAATCGGCTCATGTGTGAATCCTCAAATTCAGCGATCATTTCATCCAGGGTTGCAAAGTTGACGATTAGCAGGGTGTCGGTTCCCTCGTAACGAAGATGAATTTTACGAACCACATCGATATTGGCGGCGGGCACGCCTTGATCCGCAACCTCGGACCGGGCTGCTGCATCCAGGACATCCAGAGTCTTGTTGAGGGTTTCCAGGGCTTCGGCCGTTAGCGGTATTTCCACCGTTTGCTCACGCATGGTCCTGATATCGGCCAGACCCATGCCATAGGCCGAAAGGACACCCGCAAAGGGATGCAGGAATACCCGCTTCATACCCAGCGAGTCGGCGACCAGACAGGCATGCTGCCCGGCCGCGCCGCCGAAGCAATTCAAAGTATATTCTGTTACGTCATAGCCGCGTTGAACGGATATCTGTTTGATGGCGTTGGCCATGTTTTCAACGGCAACCTTGAGGAACCCTTCGGCAACTTCTTGCGCTGTAGTGAATTGACCGCTGGCCTTCGAAATATCATCGGCCAACGCCTTGAACTTGTCATGCACGACCTCGGCATCCAGCATTTCGTCCGCATTTGGCCCGAAGACACAGGGAAAGTATTTCGGCTGAATTTTGCCCAGCATTACATTACAGTCGGTAACAGCGAGTGGACCACCACGGCGATAGCATGCCGGCCCGGGATCGGCGCCAGCAGAATCCGGTCCGACGCGATATCGCGCACCGTCGAAATACAGGATAGATCCACCACCGGCAGCAACGGTGTGGATGCGCATCATGGGGGCGCGCATGCGAACACCCGCCACAAGCGTTTCAAATTCCCGTTCGTACTCGCCATCATAGTGAGACACGTCGGTAGACGTGCCACCCATGTCAAAGCCGATAACTTTGCGAAAGCCTGCCATAACGGCGGTGCGGACCATGCCAACGACGCCTCCGGCAGGACCTGACAGAATACTATCCTTGCCCTGGAACAGGTGGGCGTCAGTGAGGCCACCATTGGATTGCATGAACATCAGCCGGGTGGCATCCGCAGAATTGCCTGTTATCTCGTTGGCGATCCCATCCACGTACCGGCGCAGGATCGGCGACAGGTAGGCATCCACCACGGTTGTATCACCGCGGGACACCAGCTTTACCAGCGGACTGACTTCATGCGAGACCGACACCTGGGTAAAGCCGATCTCACGGGCTATTGAGGCGACAGCCTGCTCATGCGCCGGGAATCGGTAGCCATGCATAAAGACGATGGCCGCCGAATGAATATCTTTGTCGTAAGCAGCCTGCAGGTCTCTGGTCACGGTATCACGGTTAGGCTCTTGCAGAACTTCGCCATTGGCGGTGACCCTTTCGGCCACTTCGATAACCTGCTCGTAGAGCATTTCCGGTAACACGATATGGCGGTCAAACAGGCGGGGACGGTTCTGGTAGCCAATGCGAAGGGCATCGCCGAAACCTTCCGTGATGATCAGAATCGTGCGGTCACCTTTGCGTTCCAGCAACGCATTGGTAGCAACAGTGGTGCCCATTTTTATTGATTCAATGTCGGCGGCTGGGATCGCTGCACCCGTGGAAATGCCCAACAGATCGCGGATGCCCTGCAGGGCGGCGTCTGCATATTGTTCGCGGTTTTCCGACAAAAGTTTATGCGTCTTCAGGCCTCCATCAGGAGTACGCATCACCACGTCAGTGAAGGTGCCACCGCGGTCAATCCAGAACTGGCATTTTCGCTTGTTGTTCATCGGGTTGGTAGCGCACCGATTGTTTCAGTAAGGGTAAGGATAAATGCTCAGTTTAGAATGGTCTATGCACCCGTTCTCGAGAAGGTATTGCTAGATCTCTTTTATTTCCTTAATAAGCCGAATTACCATGTCCCGGATGGTATTGCGAACCTGTCGAAAATCCTTCATCTCCATATGCTTTGGATCTGGTATCTTCCAATCCTCACGTTTCTTGGTCTGGACATAAGGGCATTCATCACCACAACCCATGGTGACCACATAGTCGAATTCTACCTGGGGAATATCATCCAGGGATTTTGACCTATGGATTGTTAAGTCATATCCGATCTCTTCCATTGCGGCAATGGCTTTTTCATTTACAACTCCGGATGGGTGCGAACCACTTGAATATGATGTAATAACTCCCTTTCCATGAATATTTCCGAATGCCTCCGCCATCTGGCTGCGACAGGAATTCTCAACACACACAAATAGGACTTTAGTCATGACCAACAATCTTCCGTTCCTTACCTTACGACACCAAAAAATGAGCAATGCGGTATATTACCTAAAAACTGATCGCGGTGTGGACTGCTTCACATCGCGCCATGGGTCTAATTAGTTAGGCTTGAATCGTTGCTAGATTCCACGCTTCCCAAAAAAACGTTTTGGAACTGGCGACTTTTTATATACTGGCCCCGTTACTTGCAGAAGTGCGGGGCTTTTTTTTGCCTGTCGATTATCCGTTTTTAGGCATTGGATTTTGTATCATTCCTTGGGTTTGAAAACTTGGGTACCCGCTTTCGGAAAGATGTAATTTACTAAGAATGGTCTTTGCTTGGTTCAGGTGTGCAACCTGATAAAAAATGCTAACCTGGTGCCGATATAGCAAGAGGATTAGCGACCCTTGCAGATCTTTGCTGCCCGTTTCCGGGTGAGTTTTTGAGCTTGTTCAGTTTGATGCGCGCTCATTCTCTGGGATGCGCCACGGACAGTTTCAGTAGCTGACCCATGTATTTTTAGATGATTTGTTGATTCGCTGACATAGTTCAGATGTCTCTTTTTTGCGATTTCTCGATTTTTTCAATCATGGAAAATTTGTCCTTACGCCGAATTTCAATGCCTTCGGGAACATCAATTCCAAGCACAACCTGCCCCTGTTTGTTGTTGAGAACAGTTACCTCGATAACATTATCGATGATGACAGATTGATGGTTTGTACAGCCAAGAACCAGCATCTTCCCCCTCCATTTTCATTACAATTTCCGGGAAATATATCGCTTTTACCGGTGATAAGTATGTGATCAGCGTCTCGTTAAGATCGAACTGCCTAAACCGAAGATTTCAGAACCTTTCTGAGCAAATTGCAAAACGTGAGTAATGTATGACTGGTTAGTATCGAACATCAGGTACCTGGATCAATCTTAAGCTATTGCATCTAGACCCTGGCGCGAGTCAATATTCGATATTAGTTAAATCGAAAGTAATGAGAGCTACCTCATGCGGTGAGCCGGTTAATTATTGTTATTGGACTGATAGTGCTCGGGCCAATGCATCTTGACAACAGGGCTGTCCGCCGCATAAGAGTGGCAGCTATTCAGAAATGCATTCGAACTGCCCTGCGGTTTGCCCTCGCTGCGCTTCATTCTTTCGCTAACGATGGTCTGAATGGCAGTTGTCGCAATGGGCCCCAATAGTTCGGTCAGGTGGGTACAACCTCGATTACTGCCCATTGCCTTTTTCGATTTATCGGTCCATCCAGGGGCAATCTTGAGACCGATTAAATTTTTCGCTACCGTAATGACGGACTGGCAGTAATTGTAGGGTGATGCATCGATTATGGCATCGACATCCTGCACCTCAAGATCAAGATTAATCGTCAGACGAATCGACATATCATGTAGCGCTTCGTCAGCCTCGATCCAGCCGCCGCGATCTCGATTTTTGAAACGATAAGGCTTGGTATCGACGATACGTCCTTCGATATCCCATAATCCATCCTCACGTTGATAACCCTGACAGGTTACGACACGGGTATGTGCCAGTTTGCGTTTGACAGGTTTGGTTAAAGGCACTGCGTTTCTCCGGCAATCAAATTTTACTGATTAAACTGGAGCATGACATTATCATGCAGTATTGGACTGGAACACCCGTTAATGAATAAATCACGCCATTATGTGCAACTAAGCGACCGTGGCAAAGGAATCCTGATGTCTCTTGGTGGGGTATTCGTGTTAAGCCCCGACAGCCTTTTGATTCGGCTAGCAGCACTGGACGATTTTACCCTGATATTTTACCGGGGCTTGTTCCCGATATTTGCAATCAGCCTGATACTCTGGCTTTACTATCGGAATCGTTTTCTGCCAGTGCTGATCGCCATCGGCTGGGCTGGAATAATCAATGGTTCCTTGTTCGCGGCTGTGAACATCACCTTTATCAGCGCGATTCAGAAAACCTCGGTAGCCAATACCTTGCTGTTTTTATCATCGGCCCCGATCTTTGCTGCGATCCTGTCATTGCTGGTGTTGCGTGAGAACCAGCGTCCCACGACATGGCTTATTATCGCGGTCTCGCTGCTCAGCATATTCATCATTGGCTGGGGCAGTTACGGTAGCGCCAGCCTGCTGGGTGATCTGTTTGCTCTGGGCTGTGCCATGTTTACCGCCTGCAGTGCCGTACTGGTGCGTTACAAAAAGGACATCGACCTGGTGCCTTCAATCATTATCGGCAGCTTTTTCACGGCCTGCTATGCACTCACCAGGTCACCGGATCTGGCAATATCCGCGGTGCAAATGGTCTATGTAGGTATCATCGGTTTTATATTGGTGCCTTGCGCCTTCATTGTTCTTACGATCGCACCACGATACGCCAATTCGGCAGAAGTGCAGCTGGTTTACCTGCTGGAGAGCATACTTGGCCCACTTTGGGTCTGGTTGGTGATCAAGGAGACGCCTTCACTGAATACCATTGTAGGTGGCAGTATGCTGTTGATTTCAGTAGCCTGGTTTGCCCACCATACCATCAGGGAAGAAGCCAAACTGGTTTGAATGCGCACTTAGTTTTGACAGGCGACCAGGTTCACCATTTCAAATGCGATCGTCGCCGCCGCGAGCGAAGTTATTTCCGCATGATCGTAAGCCGGGGCGACTTCAACCACATCGGCAGCCACCAGGTTCAATCCCTGCAGACCGCGAATGATACCGACAAGTTCACGACTCGTGATACCCGCGATCTCGGGCGTTCCGGTGCCGGGCGCATGCGCCGGATCCAGAACATCTATATCAATCGACAGGTATAACGGATTATCCCCGACCCGCTCCCTGATGCGTTTTACTACGTGGTCAACACCATGCGCCTCCAGTTCGTCGCAGTGCACAATCTTGAAGCCGAGCTCTTCATCTTTAGCCAGGTCATCTGTGCTGTAAAGAGGTCCGCGAATGCCGACGTGCATCGATGCCTCATCGTTAAACAAGCCTTCTTCGGCAGCTCGGCGGAAGGGAGTGCCATGGGTGTAGGGCGCCCCGAAGTAAGTATCCCAGGTATCGAGATGTGCATCGAAATGCACCAATGCAACCTGGCCTGCAACCTTGTTTACCGAGCGCAATAGTGGCACCGCAATGGTGTGATCGCCGCCAAGGCTTACAATGACCGGCGCTTTCTGATAGAGCTCATCGGCTGCAGCCTCGATCTGTGCAATCGCCTCCTCGATATTGTAGGGATTACAGCCAACATCCCCGGCATCGGCAACCTGTATCGTCTTGAAGGGTTCGGTATCGTAGGCTGGATGAAAATTAGTGCGCAAATGGCGCGAGGCCTGGCGTATCGCCTGTGGTCCGAAACGTGCTCCCGGTCGGTAACTGGTGCCTGAGTCGAAGGGAATACCGAGTATCGCAACGTCGCAATAGGGCACGTCACGCAGTTCCGGCAGACGACAAAACGTCGATGGCCCGGCATATCTCGGAACAACTGTGCCGCTGACCGGCTCGATTGGAGGTGTCTTTGCCATTTTGCTCCCTCGCTCTGTGGGCGAATTTGTTATATCACCGATATCTGGCACAATCAAACCGACTCAATCAACCGGTAACGCAAGTGGCGATACGAACCATCTTGAAAATGGGTGATCCCCGACTATTAGAAGTTTCCGCTGAAGTCAATCCCATAGAAAATTCGTCCCTGGAGTCGCTATTGCAAGATATGTGGGAAACCATGACTGAAGCAGACGGGGCAGGGCTTGCAGCACCGCAAATTGGAGTCATGCAGCGCGTGGTGATTTTTGGTTGCCAGACTAATCCCCGCTATCCAGACGCACCCCCGGTCCCCGAAACCGTGCTGATCAATCCGGTCATCACGCCACTAAACGAGGTTCAGGAGGATGGTTGGGAAGGCTGTCTCAGTGTGCCAGGGATGCGCGGCATCGTGCCGAGATTTCGCGATATTCGATATCGGGGATTCGATCAGTACGGAAACACGATCGATCGTGAAGCATCGGGCTTTCACGCGCGCGTAGTGCAGCACGAATGTGATCACCTAGATGGTGTGCTCTATCCGTTTCGAATCAAGGATATGCGCCATTTCGGCTTTATTGACACCCTGGCGGAAAAAGGCGTTATCGAGCTTCAACCCTGTGATGATGAGCCCTGAAACCAGTCTGCCTCGGGACCGCTTTGCATTACTCGCAAGTGGTGCTGATTTTTCCTGCGAGGTGTTGCAGGCGTTGCGCCGGAAAAACTATCAACCGACTTTATTAGTATTACCGGAGTATCCGCCCGCAAAAAATATGTCGGATCCCGAAACTGAAATTGTTACGGCTGCACCCCGTCGTCGATTATTAGAGCTGGGTCAGGATATCGAGATTGGCTATGCCCCTGCGGCTCGACAGACAGAATTTGCCAGCCTGATTCAACAAGCTGAAATCGATTATCTACTGGTTGCCTGCTGGCCTTACCTGATCGGTGAAGCTTTGATTACAAGCCCGAACAAGGCTGCTCTCAATCTGCACCCATCTCTATTACCTGATTTCCGTGGACCGAATCCCATCGAGCAACAACTTGCCCGGGGGATGTCGAGGTTCGGGGTGACCCTGCATCTGCTTAACCAACAATTCGATCAGGGCGATATTATCGCCCAGGCAAAATTGATCGATATTGACGAGAATGTAGACCGCGCGCACCTGGAATATCGCAACGCGGTTCTGGGTGTCGAACTATTTATCGAAGCGGTAAAAAACCATGACCACGGGTGGAAGCCAATTCGGCAAACCGCGTAACCGCACGAGATGGACGGAAAGGACGTCCTGACGAATACAGCAGGACACTGATCCTAAAGGCGTGCTGAAACATCATTGATATCAATAGTAATGTTCGTTGTTTCGTTGAGCGTGTTAGCAGTTAGTTGCGACAGCACGGAACTGGTATCGAGAACATCACTGCCGGTATTCTGAAGATTACGACCGGGGTGCTCGATAATTTTGGCACGTACAATCTGGGTTATCATTGTCAGTGCCGCGTGACCTTTCTTAATGCGGTACGACAACAGCACGATATCTCCATGATCAAATCCAATTTGAAACGAATGATTGCTGTCGCTAACACCGGTAATCAGACCGCTGAAGGCATTGAAATGATGATTTCTTACCCGGTCAACAAAATCGTCGTAGAGTATCCAGTTGGTCACCGCTGCCCCCGGTGTCTATGGCGACAGGTTGGTGGGGTCATTGCCGTAATCAAGTCCTGCTCTATCGACCCGGATCCATACAGTGGTGCCCACTTTGCCGTGAGCATTGTAATATCACGCGCATACACGGTACTGGTCAGGCTAACGGTCGATAATATTAAATTAGTGAGTAGCTTTTTAAATTGCATGATACTTTTGAGCCTTACATTTCATATACTTTCGTCAGCCATCTTCTATCAACAACCGATGGCATTATAAATAAGTTAAAGCTTCTAAGTTCTTTCCCTTTAGAATCAAAGCTATACGGCGATTATTTAAAGTTAACTTGAATCAGAAGCAAACAAACACTGTCAGATGAGTATGGACCATAAATTAGTTTTTTCCTTAGAAACGAAGCGATGATTAACCCTTCTCTCGAAACGCAAATTACAATCGATTATGAGCACATCTGGCATCCTTATAGCTCGATGCATAGCAAGTCCCCGGTGTTTCACGTCGATTCGGCTGCGGGCGTATACCTGCATCTTTCAAACGGTAAAAAGTTACTAGACGGAATGTCTTCCTGGTGGTGTGCAATCCATGGTTACAATCATCCGAGGTTAAACCAGGCGCTGGAACAGCAACTACAGCAGGTTGCACATGTGATGTTTGGTGGATTGACCCACAAACCTGCGATTCGTCTAGTTGAAAAGCTGGTAAGGCTGACACCGCAGGCATTGCAGTCGGTCTTCATCTCGGATTCAGGGTCTGTCGCGGTAGAAGTAGCGCTCAAACTGGCCATTCAATACTGGAATGCAAAAGGTGAGCCCGGCAAACAGCGCTTTGCAACATTGCGCAACGGTTATCACGGAGACACCATGGGCGCAATGTCGGTTTGCGATCCGGTAACCGGCATGCACAGCCTGTTCAATGACGTCCTGACCCAGCAGTTTTATGTCGAACGGCCGAAATCCAGATATGGTGAAGCCTGTGATGAAGGCGACACCCATGCGCTCGAAAATTTACTGCAACAAAACCATCAGCAGATTGCCGCGTTGATTCTTGAGCCTATCGTACAAGGGGCAGGGGGCATGTATTTTTACTCGAGCGATTATCTGCTGCGGGCGCGCGAGTTATGCAATCACTACCGGGTATTGCTGATCGCGGACGAAATCGCGACCGGGTTCGGACGTACCGGCAAACTATTTGCCTGCGAACACGCCCCGATTTCACCCGATATCATGTGTGTCGGCAAGGCGCTCACAGGTGGCTACATGAGCCTGGCGGCGACGTTAACCACCACCGAAATCAGTAGTACGATCGATAATGGCAATCCGGGTGTATTTATGCACGGACCGACCTATATGGCCAATCCGCTAGCCTGTGCGGTCGCTAACGCGAGTATCGAGTTACTGCTGGAATCTGAATGGCAAGCGCGGATCCAACAAATTGAAAGGAAATTGACAGAACTACTTTCACCCTGCGAGGCGCTATCGCAGGTAGCCGAGGTTCGATGCCTGGGTGCTATTGGTGTTATCGAAATGAAAACACCGGTCGATATGGCATCAATTGTGCCCCAGTTCGTCGACGCCGGTATCTGGGTTCGCCCATTTGGCAAACTGGTTTACCTGATGCCGCCTTATGTAATCTCGGATGCGGAACTGGAGCAACTCTGTGAAAAACTGGTCGAGGTTCTTGGACGTCAGGCCGATTAAGATATTTGCGATGCGGCCGATATAGAGCAGGGAGGCTGCAATGAAAATTATCCTGATCCCGGTTTTACTGTTATCGAGTTTACTGTCACTCGGCTGCGCTGAGCCACCTTTGGTCATCGGCCAGCCAGCAGCGAGTATCAGCAAGGAAGAAGTCGTTATTTATTATATCGATCGTCCGCCTTGCAACTTTGAAACTCTGGCTTATATACGTGTGACCGGTGGCTACTTTACGCTTGAATCGATGCTTGGAAAAATGCAACAACAGGCCGCCGGGGTTGGCGCCAACGGATTGTATGTGCTGCATACGCAGCAACTGGATATAAAGGAATACCTGGGAACCGCCAAAGCCATCCGTTGCCTGCCCGCGTAACGGGTAACGATATCTAGCTTTCCTCTTCTTCTTCGTCGCCCTGTTGCTCGTCTTCGGGAGCGTCCTGCAGGATTTTTTCCTTTTCGTCAGGGGTTAATACCACTGTGTCTTCACTACCCATTATGACCTCCTCAGTAGAGTATAAATATGGTGTCATTGATCATTCAATATGAACGGATTATAGACCAGTTCAAATGCTTTTGTGTTACTGCATTTGTAGTTTCTAAAGGAGATTATCTTTCATTTCTGGCGCATAAATTTTAAGTCCAGGTGTTACAATTAGGCGATACTTAAGCATTGCGTGACAATTCATGGCTAAAAAGAAAATCAAGGTCACCGATAGCATGGGTACGGTAGAAATTCCGGCCGATGCGCTCTACCAGGCCCAAACTCAGCGTGCCCTCGACAATTTCCAGATTAGTTCGTTGCGACTGCCACAATCGATGATACGGGCACTTTCACTGATTAAAAAAGCCTGTGCCGAAACCAACCTCGACCTGGAGAAGATTGATCAGGAGCGGGGGCATGCGATTGCGCAGGCAGCGGACCTGATTATCGCGGGTAAACACGAGGATCAGTTTTGCGTCGATGTTTTCCAGACCGGGTCGGGCACCAGTAGTAATATGAACGTCAATGAAGTAATAGCTTCACTTGCCTCGACCAGGGCACTGCAGGTACACCCCAATGACCACGTCAATATGGGGCAGAGCTCTAATGACGTCTTTCCCTCGGCTATTCATATTGCGGCCGCCGAAATGATCCATGAACAATTGCTGCCGGCCTCGCAAATGCTGGAAATCGCCCTGGAAAAACGTGTGGATGAACACCGCAAAACTATCAAGACCGGACGCACTCACCTGATGGACGCAATGCCGATATCCCTGGGTCAGGAAATTTCCGCTTGGGCGTCGCAGTTAAAAAATGACCGCTACCGCATTCAAACAGCCCTGAGCAGGCTGCAGCAGCTCGCCATTGGCGGAACCGCAGTCGGTACCGGGATTAACACGCCACCCGATTTTGGTCAGCGTGTCTGCGAAAAACTTCATGCCACAACGGGTATTCGGTTTAAACAAATGGAAAATCTGTTTGAGGGTTTGAGTACTCAAAACACGGCACTGGAGGTCAGTGGACAGCTGCGAGTAATGGCGACCTCGCTGACTAAAATTTGTAACGACTTGCGCTGGATGAACTCCGGACCACTCACAGGATTGGGCGAGATTCGGTTAGAAGCTCTGCAACCGGGTAGTTCGATTATGCCAGCCAAGGTCAACCCGGTGATTCCTGAGGCCGTGTTGATGGCGGCTGCACAGGTTAACGGCAACGACAGCACTATCGCACTGGCAGCGCAGTCAGGAAATTTCCAGTTAAATGTCATGCTACCGGTCATCGCTTATAATTTACTGCAGAGCATTGAGATCCTTGCTAATGCGATTCGCCACCTGGTCAGGGTTATCGAGTCCATGTCGGCAAATAGTGAAAACATGGCTCAAAACCTCTCTTTCAACCCGATTTTGGTCACCGCTTTAAATCCCATCATCGGCTATCAGAAAGCGGCCGAAATCGCTAAAGCCGCATTGGTTCAAAATCGATCTATACTTGAAGTAGCACTAGAAATGACCGATATCGATGAAGCCAGACTTAAGAGTTTGCTCGATCCAGCCAACCTCGTTAAAAATCAACAGGAAGAACCTGGTTGAAACTCTTGCTTAATTGATAATTTACTTTTAGAATTTGGTCTAAATTTTTGAAATATAAGGATTTATAATGCCAGTGGCATTGTTAAATTTAAGATTTGACACTTGGGTCAGAAGCGTCGGAGTTTTGCTTTTTCTGATAGCCGGTGCATTTAGCCCGCAGCTTCAGGCGAAGCAGGGTATCGAACAACAGCGCCAGTTGTTTCATGACGCGTCGTCAGCGCTTGAGCGCAACCAGATAACAAGATTTAACCGCCTGCTCAAACAACTTGGTGATTACCCGGCCGCCCCTTACCTCGAGTACGATGCCTTCAAACGGGGTGCGAATCGAGTAAAGACAACGCAGGCCGAGACATTTTTTAAGCAATATGCCGAATTTCCGTTTGTATACCATGCTCGCGGGAAATGGCTTAACGTGCTTGCACAGCGTCGAGACTGGGAGAATTACTTGGAGTTTTTTGATAATCGAGAGAATACGCGACTGAAATGTCTCGCTTTTCAGGCAAGATTGAATCTTAACCAGCTCGAAGGATTAAACGACGAAATTGCCAAAGTCTGGTTGCGTGGTTATTCGCAACCTTCGCAATGTGATCCGGCATTTTCTTATTTCCTTAAGAATTATGACCAGGCAGAACAGGCCATCTGGTTGCGTATTGAAAAGGCGTTCAAGGCCCGCCGACCCAAGTTGGCGCGCCACCTTAGCAAGCAACTAGATCGGGAAGGCCAGGCCACGGTCGAGACCTGGTACCGGGCACATCAACGCCCCGAGCGAGCGCTTAAAAAACTGGGCGATGCCGAGGACACTTTCCATAACCGGGCTATTATTGTCCATGCGATAGATCGCCTCGCTCGCAAAGATAGCTTGAAGGCGCTCGAGTTCTGGAATTTGAACCGCGATCATTTTGCTTTTACCGTGGAGCAAAAGAATCAAGTCCAATTGCGTATCGCCTTGTCCGCCGCTTACCAACACGAATCTGAAGCTCGAACATTACTCTCTAATCTCGAGCCATCCGCCATGAATGACCAGGCCTATCTCTGGCTGGCGCGTATTCAGTTACGTAGTCACGACTGGACCGGATTACTGGATACCATCAAACGAATGCCACCGCATTTGCAGCAGGAAAACGAATGGCAATACTGGTTATCTCGCTCCATGGAGGCCGAGGGTAAGCTCGTCGAATCGCTCTCCTTGCTTGAGCAATTATCGGAAAAAAGCAGTTACTATGGCTTCCTCGCGGCCGATAAACTCAAACGCGAATATCGAATCAACCAGGAAGATGCCTCCAGTGTCAAAATCGATGAAGAAGCGATTCTGGCGACCAATCCTCACATGCTGCGTGCACGCGAACTTTTTTACCTCGATCGCCTGGTTGACGCCAAGCGCGAATGGTTCCAGGCCTTGCGTTACCTCGATCAGAACCAGATAAAACAGGCGGCCACACTCGCGTCGAATTGGCAATGGCACGATAGTGCGATCCGTACCGTCGCCAAAACCCCGCACCGCAATGACTTCAGCCTGCGTTTCCCAACGCCATACAAACAGCAGGTGTTCGAACATGCCCAGTCTCGCGATCTCGATCCCTCGCTGATTTATGGTGTCATGCGGCGTGAAAGCCTGTTTGATCCGCTGGCCCGGTCGAGCGTCGGCGCGCTGGGGCTGATGCAGCTAATGCCGAGCACCGCGCGTCTGGTAGCCAGTTCACTGGGAATGAAACGCCCGCGCAAGTCAGATATCCTGCATATCGAGAATAATATCCGCCTGGGCACTCACTACCTTAAAACGGTTATGAACCGGTTCGACAATAATGTCGCGCTAGCGGCGGCGGCTTACAATGCCGGTCCCAGGAATGTGAAACGCTGGCTACCAAAGAACTCCGCCATGTCAGCCGATTTATGGGTGGAAACCGTTCCCTTCAAAGAAACCCGTAATTATGTACAGGCGGTGCTTGCATATTCGACGGTATTCGATAAATCGCTGGGTAAAAATACCTTGATGTCCAGCCGCATGGGTGATATCAGAACCGAGTACTAGTCAAGATACTCGATCCGATGAAAATTTACGGTGATGTCTATTCCGGAAACTGTTACAAGCTGAAACTCATCTGCACGTTGCTCGCTATCGAGCACGAGTGGATTCCTGTCGATATTCTGAAGGGCGACACCCGCAGCGAAAAATTCCTTGCACTGAATCCCAATGGCCAAATCCCAGTTTGTGTGACCGACAGGGGAGACGTACTCACCGAATCCAATGCGATTCTTTATTACCTGGCACAGGATAGCCATTACTGGCCGAATGATCGACTGGCGCAAACCCGGGTTCTTGAATGGCAGTTTTTCGAGCAATATAGCCATGAGCCTTCGATAGCAGTCGCTCGTTTCATCAAGCTTTACCAGGGCATGCCGGAAGATCGAAAAGATGAATACCAGGCCAAACTGAAAGCAGGTTATCGAGCTTTGGACCTGATGGAAAAGCATCTCAGCAATAACAGCTTCCTGGTAGATAATAACTGCAGCATCGCGGATATCTCGCTGTTTGCTTATACCCACGTCGCAACTGAAGGTGGATTCGAACTATCGGATTTTCCTGCCATCGAGGCCTGGATTGCCCGAATTCAGGCACTGGAAGGCTTCATTTCAATGGCCGGCTGAGCTAAGACAATTGTATTAAAAAATCACTGTGTTTATACTTCGACCGCACTGCTAAAAACCTGTTTTTTTGTCCACTCAAACCGGAAGAACTCTAGACCGTGACCTATTTTAAACAACAACTCGATAAGATCAGAAACGAACCCGGATTCATCGCTGCACTAGATCAAAGCGGCGGCAGTACTCCGAAGGCCCTGGCGAATTACGGTGTCGGTGCCGACGCCTACAACAACGACGAGGAAATGTTCGCCGTTGTCCATAAAATGCGCAGCAGGATAATGACCAGTCCCGCGTTTAACGGAAATCGCATCATGGGTGCCATCCTCTTTGAAAATACCATGGACCGCGAAGTTGAAGGACAAGCAACCGCCGACTACCTGTGGAATGTGAAACATGTGGTTCCATTTCTGAAGGTTGATAAGGGGCTCGCCGATGAACAGGACGGCGCCCAGGTCATGAAACCAATGCCAGGGCTGGCTGAATTACTGCAAAAAGCGGCTCAAAAGAACATATTCGGTACCAAGATGCGTTCAGTTATCAAAACCGACAATCCTGTCGGCGTTAACGCAGTAGTTGATCAGCAGTTCGAGATCGGGCGACAAATACTAGCCGCCGGGCTGGTGCCGATCATCGAACCCGAAGTCGATATCAACAGTCCGCAAAAAGCGGCTGCCGAGGAATTACTGAAAACAGCGCTGTTAAAACATCTGGACCAGCTCGACGAGGACCAACAGGTAATGCTCAAGTTGACCCTGCCTGAACAGAATAATTTTTACGCTACCTGTATAGATCATCCTAACGTCCTGCAGGTAGTCGCGCTATCCGGCGGTTATTCCCGCGAAGAAGCCAATCAACGACTTGCTCAGCAAAACGGAATGGTTGCAAGCTTCTCACGTGCACTTAGCGAAGGTTTGAGCGCGCAGCAAAGTGACGATGAGTTCAATAATGTCCTGGATGCTTCGATCGAAAGTATATTCCAGGCATCCAGTACCTGACCCCAGACAAGAGAAGATAACCAGAGATGAAGACAAAACTAACCATCATTGCCGCGACAATCCTGCTCAGTGCCTGCTCCACGTTGAAACTAACTACGGGAGGTGAAAAGGTACGTGTACTCGACCCGAGCGAAGTTGAATCCTGCCGCGAACTTGGCAAGACGAATAACTCGGTAACTGCGAAAGTAATTCTTGAAAGGCCGGAAGACGCGGTTGCGAAGGAACTGCGTATTATGGCGCGCAATAGCGCTGACCGCATGGGCGGTGACACGATTGTGCCTTTAACCGTGATCGAGGAGGGGCATCAAACCTTCGTTGTTTACAAGTGCGTTAATCCTGACGGCTAACAACGCTCGCAGAGTTCAGATTCCGTTGCTGTTATTACCCGGTCAAACCGGGAAATAACAGCATCCGGTTTTATTGATTTTGCACCATCACCCGAGTCGCAAGCGCATGCGATATTTCCGCATGCGTTTTAGTGATTTCGTCACCCGGGGAAAAGTGAATTAACTCATCGCACATGGCTTCGAAACGCTGCTGACCCCGCCCCTTGGCGGCCTGGTCAGAGGTTATTCCATAAATATACTTGCCACGCGCCCGGGCATAACCGCATTCAAAGCCGGTCCAGGCTTCGGCTTCCACGCCTTCCAGGATTACAATGACGATATCAGCTTTATCGAGTTCATTCTCGTAGCAGGCCTGCAACTCTCGTTGGGTCATATTCTCGATATCAAGTTCCATGTCATGTTGCGGAATGAGTATCTCCATGTAGGGATTATCTTCGGTAATCATATCGCGTAACGCGAGATTCCAGACCCTCGCCGCCTGCGAGCTGTTGTAGGCAGCGAGATAGGCTCGCACGCCATGATGAATTCCCATGTTGACGTTATGCGTTATCGATTCAGGCTCCAGGTTGGTTTCCTTCTCCGCCGCAATCTGCAATGCATCCTTGAGTGCGATTTCGCCTGTTATTAGTGCGTGACTGACAATCGCGCCATTGATATTTGGCAAATATCGCTGCCTCGCGATATCGTCGAGCGTTCTCACGGTGCCGCTGGTGTAAACCGGGATCGAGACGTCGTGACTGAGTTGTTCCGTCAGCGCCAGGACTTCGTCGGTTTCAGAATCCAGCCGTTCTGTGCCCTTGTGTACGATTCCAGCAATTCCCGTCATCTGCAGGTCTCGCACTAAATCCTGAGGCATGAACGCAGTTTGCGTCTTCCAGCCATCGATCATGACATAGCCGCCGCGAGTGGCGAGATGGACGATTATTCCGCCCGGATGACGACTCGCAGCCTCAACCACCAGTGGCGAGTCGGTTATCGCGATAGGACCGAGTACAACGCGTGCCGCGCCCGCTTCGAACCAGTCATTGATCTGGGTCAGGGTTCTGATACCACCGGCAACCTGGATCGGAACATCGGTTTCATTCAGTAATTCCTTGATCAGCTCGGCGTTATTGGCAGGTTTCGATCTCGCTGCATCGATATCGACTATTTGCAGCATTTGCGCACCATCAGCGACAAAATTCTGCACCGCTTGCCGTGGCGTTATATCGTGGATAATATCGTCGCCTTCGATAGCGGCGCGGGTTATTACCTTTCCTTCCTGAATTTGAATCTCTGGTATTATCATCATCGCCATTTACTCCCCGGATACATTAGGGCGCATTATACCAAATAGTATTGTCGCGGGGATTAAGATTTCGTGTCACTTGTTCACATTGGATTATAGGAATGTCGTTAGAAAAACCGGTAAAAGTACTGTTCGTTTGTATGGGCAACATCTGTCGATCGCCGACCGCGCATGGCGTGTTTCAGTCAAAGGTCGATGCCCTTGGCCTGGGGGAGAAAATACTGGTCGATTCGGCCGGCACCCACAGCTACCACATCGGCAGTGCCCCCGATATGCGTTCACAGGCTACCGCACAGACCCGGGGCGTTGACCTTGAGGAGCTAAGTGCACGCCGATTTTTAACAGAGGATTTTCTCAAATTTGATTACCTGATCGGCATGGACCACTCCAATGTGGCCGATATGCTTGCTATCAAACCCGATAACACCGATGCCCGGGTTAATTTAATGCTCGACTATTCGAATAATTTTGCGCAGCAGGAAATCCCCGATCCCTATTTTGGTAACGATGGCTTTGATCTGGTGTTTGACATGATCGATGATGCCGCAGAAGGATTACTGCGTGAGATTCGTTCGCAGCATAAAATCTAGCTGGGATTTAAAAAATGTCCGGCAGCACTAATGTATTTTTTACGCGACCAGAACAGGGTCCACTTATTACCGCCCAGTTGTTGCCACAATACCGCCGCGCGTATTCCGGCCAGCAGTAAGACCCTGATCCTGGCGGCATTGTCGCTATTGCGCAGATAATTTTGTTCGCCTCGCACGATGATCCGTGGGCTCAGTGAACTGATACAATCCTGATACAGGCCGTCGATCTTGTTGATAACACTGCTGCGGCTCATATTAAAATCACTGGCATTGCTTTCAATGTTGCGCAAACCCTGAAGCAACTCGCTCGACAGATTTTGATCGCGTAGAACCTGAACCGCAATTTTCAATATCGATAACAGGTAATAAGCGATGTTTTTACCGGGCAATCGGTTTTCGCCACCGAGATAGTCGCTGAGCGCCTCAAAACCTCGCGCGAGCCTAGCAATGTTGCCCAATGCCTGTTCCGTCGTCTCGGCATCAATGGTAAACAGGCTATCAAAACAGCAATCGAACGAATCGGAGTCGCAACTTCCATGAAGCGCAATTTCATCTACGAGGACAGCCGCCTGAAACATTCCCGCCAGTGCCAGGGTCTGATTTTCAAGCCGTGTCACGAGTTGTAAGCTCCCTCGATGGTGCCACCACCCAGGCATTGCTGCCCGCTATACAAAACCAGCGCCTGACCCGGAGTAATCGCACGCTGTGGCTCAGAAAATTCAATAGTTGCAGTATCGCCTTCAGAGTCGATGATCCGGCAAGGGGTATCCTGTTGCCGATAACGGATCTTGGCACTGCATTCTTCGGGCGATTTATTTGAGGTTTCTGAAATCCAGTGCAAATCGGTGATGCCGCATTTAGAGTGAAACAAAACCGGATTATCCACTCCCTGGGCAACAACCAGTTGATTTTTATCCAGCTCTTTATCGACCACGTACCAGGGCTCGTCACTGCCCGATTCGATTCCGCCAATGCCGAGTCCCTGGCGTTGCCCGATGGTGTAGTACATCAGGCCACTGTGCTCACCAATCCGGGTACCATCGGTGGTAACAATATCACCCGGTTGGGCTGGAATAAAACGTTGCAGGAAATCCCTGAACTTGCGCTCGCCAATAAAACAGATCCCGGTACTGTCTTTTTTCGCATGCACGATAAACTGCTGCTGCTTAGCGATTGCCCGCACCTCCGACTTGTCCAGCTCTCCTATCGGAAATAGTGCATGTGCAAGCTGATGTTGGTTTAAGGCGTAAAGAAAATAGGACTGATCCTTATTTTCGTCCACGCCACGCAGCAACTCGAAACTACCATCGTACTGGCGCGTGCGCACATAGTGACCGGTTGCGATACGTTGCGCACCGAGCACCCGCGCATGATCCAGGAACGCCTTGAACTTAATTTCTCGGTTGCACATGATGTCAGGATTCGGGGTACGTCCAATTCGGTATTCATTCAGAAAATGCTCGAATACATTATCCCAGTACTCGCCAGAGAAATTAACCGTGTGCAATTTTATACCAAGACGATCGCAAACCTGTTGCGCATCAGCCAGATCGACGCTTGCCGAACAGTATTCCTCGGTGTCGTCTTCCTCCCAGTTTTTCATGAACAGGCCTTCGACCTGGTATCCCTGCTGTAACAGCAGATAAGCAGAAACCGATGAATCAACACCACCAGACATGCCGACAATGATTTTTTCTGGAGAGGCCGTGCTCATGTCTGATTCAGTTGGCGGCAAGTTCCGGATTGAAGGCGGCCGGGAATTCCCGTTTGCGTTGCCAGTCTTTGAGCGGTTGAATGTAGGGCAATTCACCGTTATCGCGGTACCAGGAGTCAACCGCGAATCTCTCGTTGCTGTCAATTTCGACTATCGTCGCAGTCCAGTGTGTCAGAAACCATACAATACGGCGGTCCTTAAGATCGACGCGATGCCACTTCAACAGTTCGAGATCTTCTAGCGCCCGCAGGTACTGAAAGGTGTTGGTTGATTCATCGATACAGTCCATCTGACCGAAAATATCAGACCCGGGGTAATTTCCCGCTTTATCAAGATAGGCACCGGATAGTTCGCCACTGATACGCTCCATGGTTGCAACAGCACGCCTGATCGCCTGTTTTTCCGAGTAGCTGTCGACAACGCCTGTCGCAAATATGGCCCTGACCTGGTTCCAGTGCGCGTCGTTGTAGTGAATTTCCTGGGTTGTCTTGCAACCGAAGTCATAGCATTGCACGAAGTAGGGCGCGGCGACCGTGGGAGTCGTCACCACGAGTAAAAACAAAATTCGTAGAGCTAACATGTTTATGCAAATACCTTACTAAAAATGTCCAGTGGATAACCGGGTCCATCACGAAAATCCTCGATGCACTGCAGAACCATTGGACTGCGATGTTGTGCACGGCAGGCCAGGACCTCGTCGTAACTCAGCCACTCCGCGGCAATAATACCCTGATCCAGTTCACCTTCAACCTGCTCGCCTACATTACCGCGAAACAAAAACCGGAGATAGGTTTTATCCTTCTCCGGATTTGGACGAAATCGGTAAACCCCTTGCAAGGACTGCGGCGTAAATGGATAACGGGTTTCTTCCAGGGTTTCACGAATCACCGCCTCGATCAGGGTTTCACCGGGATCCAGATGACCGGCAGGTTGATTATAGACAATTCGACCATTGGCGCTCTCCCTGACCAACAGGTACTTGCCATCGCGTTCACAGATCGAGGCAACGGTGGTGTGGGGTTTCCAGACGTTATTATCCAATTTGTGTATTTCTCCACCAGTACGCGAGACCCTGGGCATTGAGCCTGATATCGGTTTTTAGAACGCGCGCTATCTCGCCGTTGGTATCTGCACCATCCAGTCCGTTTAGGATCATTTCGCCAAGCGCTGCTTCAAAGTCTTTATCAGCACCCGGCAGTGCTGGATTCTCCTGTTCACAAAGGCCGACGTAAGCGTCGATCCAGCGATGAAAACTCGCTACCTGTGCCGTCGGATTTTTGAATTCCCCGTAATGGGTCAGGTACAGTTTTGTCGGGTTGAAACTCATGATACGCGTCACGGACTCGTGTAGCGGCTGCGGATCAAACTGGGTCGGTGGGGTAGTCGGAACCAGTCCCCGGTCGAATTGTTTCATCGCAGCGTAACTGATCCCGAAAGTATCCCCGGTAAAGACACCGTCGCTGACCTTGTCGTAAATACAAAAATGATGACGTGCATGGCCCGGTGTATCAATAAATACCAGTTCACGCTTGCTTAACTCGAAACAGGCCAGATCCTCGGCAATAATAATGCGATCCTCGGCGATCGGTTCGATAGTCCCATAGAGTTGTTTGAATTTTTCTTCGCCGTAGACACCAATCGTTCCCGCGATCAGTTTTTGTGGATCGATCATATGAACGGCACCACGCGGATGGATGATCAGGCTGGCCTCCCTGAAATGTCTTATCATTTCACTGGCACCACCCGCATGATCCAGATGCACATGGGTCGGAATCACATATTTGACCTGGGATTTGGCGATGTTCAATGCTTCCAGGGTAGCCAACACGTTACTAACCGAGTGATAGGTGCCAGTTTCAATAATGGCAACTTCATCACCTTCCCTAAGCAGGTAAATTGAAGCTACCTGGGGGTGAACATAAAGTGCATCAACGCAATAGATGCCATGCTCTAGAGCAGCATATTCGGCCATAAATCAGTCAGACTTGCAGTGCTCTGCCATGAACAACCAGGTTTCGATAACGGAATCAGGATTGAGTGATATACTGGTTATTCCCTGTTCCAGCAACCATTCCGCAAGTTCCGGATGATCCGAAGGGCCCTGGCCACAGATTCCGACATACTTACCCGCCGCCTTGCAGGCCTCAATAGCCTGTTGCAACAATTTCATTACCGCGGGATCACGTTCGTCAAAGCCATCCGCTACCAGGCCAGAGTCACGGTCGAGGCCAAGCGTCAATTGTGTCAAATCATTCGATCCGATTGAAAAACCGTCAAAGTATTCCAGGAACTCCTCAGCAAGAATGACGTTCGAAGGAATCTCGCACATCATAATGACCCTGAAATCATCGACCCCGCGCTCAAGGTCATTTTCACGCAGCAACTCATGCACAGCCTTGGCTTCCTTAAGCGTACGTACGAACGGAATCATGATTTCCAGGTTCTTCAGATTCATATCGTTGCGGACACGTTTTATCGCCTCGCACTCGAGTTCGAAACTGGGTTTGAAGTTATCACTGATATAACGCGAGGCTCCACGGAAACCCAGCATGGGGTTTTCTTCATGTGGTTCGAAAATATCGCCGCCCAGCAGATGCGCGTATTCATTTGATTTGAAGTCGGACATGCGTACGATGACCCGCTCCGGTGCAAACGCCGCCGCCAGGGTTGCGATTCCCTCGCTCAATTTATCGACATAATATTCTACCGGACCGTCATACCCGCTAATACGCTGCTGTATGGCCTGCTGCAACTCGCTGTCCATACTGTCAAATTCGAGTAATGCCCGGGGATGGATGCCGATGCTGTTACTGATGATAAATTCGAGTCGAGCCAGCCCGATCCCCGAATGCGGTAACCTGGAAAAACTGAAGGCGCGTTCCGGGTTGCCGACATTCATCGACACCTTGACCGGGATTTTCGGCATCTTCGATAACTCGTGCTGTTGGTAGTCGAATTCCAGTAATCCCGAATATGCATAACCGGTATCACCCTCGGCGCAGGTTACCGTGACATCGCTGTGGTGCGGAATATCCTCGGTACAGCTGCCGGTACCGACCAGCGCGGGAATACCCAGTTCGCGCGCAATAATGGCAGCATGGCAGGTGCGCCCACCTCGATTGGTGACAATCGCGGCGGCCTTTTTCATAATCGGTTCCCAGTCAGGATCGGTCATATCGGTCACCAGAACATCTCCGGTCTCGATCTGGTCCATCTGCGACAGGTCGTTTATCACCTTCGCCTGACCCTGGCCGATACGATTACCGACTGCGCGTCCGCTCACCAGCACATCCGATTGCTGCTT
>CALJYH010000058.1 GCA_937984095.1 uncultured Gammaproteobacteria bacterium
TGGATTCGAGCCGAGGCAATCAGCGCCAACCCCGAGATTGGCACCATACCATTTGAGTCGGAACGGCTTTACAGCGCCAGCCTCAACCAGGTAGACGGCAAGCCGCGTGCGTTTGTCAAAGGCGCCTTTGAGAACCTGCTGCTGATGTGTGACAAGGTGGTGCTCTCTAATGGAACTACCGAGCTCGATAAGGCAGCGGTTGAAACCCAGGCAAAGGCACTCGCAGCCGAGGGTTACCGGGTTATCGCTATGGCCTGCGGAGATGTCGAGGTCGGGGAAGAAGAAGACTTTAACCATAAACACCTGTTTAACCTGACCCTGATCGGGCTGGTTGGACTGATCGATCCGTTGCGTCCCGAAGCGAAACATGCCGTCGCCAAATGTCGCTCCGCAGGCATCCAGGTGGCAATGGTGACCGGGGATCATCCCGTCACCGCGTTCGCGATCGGGCGCGAGCTGAATTTACTCGAAGACGAGACCCAGGTTGTCACCGGGCCACAACTTAAAGCGGCGACTAATGACGACGAAATGGATCGAATGACACGAGGAGCGTCGGTATTCGCGCGCGTTGAGCCGACTCAAAAGCTCGATATCGTGCAATCGCTGCAGCGCAATGGACATTTCGTTGCGGTCAGCGGCGATGGCGCCAACGATGCACCGGCATTGCGCATGGCGCATGTGGGCGTGGCGATGGGCAAAAGCGGTACCGACGTAGCCCGGGAAACTGCCGATATCATCATTACCGATGATAACTTCGATTCGATTGTCGATGGCGTCGAAGAAGGGAGGGTTGCCTATTCCAACGTGCGCAAGGTTATTTTTCTGCTGATATCCACCGGCGCTGCCGAGTTGGTGCTGTTCGTGCTCGCCATGATTACGGCAATGCCATTACCCCTGCTTGCGGTACAACTGCTCTGGTTGAACCTGGTAACTAACGGCATCCAGGATGTTGCGCTCGCGTTTGAACCCGGCGAGGGACGGGAACTGGAGCAACCTCCAAGGCCACCCAGGGAAGCAATCTTCAACCGCATCATGCTCGAGCGCGTCATCATTTCGGCTATTGTTATCGGCGTGGTCGCTTTCGGGCTTTTCAAGTGGCTACTCGACCATGGTTTCAGCCTCGAGCAGGCACGCAACAGTACCTTGCTGTTGATGGTGTTGTTTGAGAACGTGCACGTATTTAACAGCCGCTCGGAAACCCTGTCGGTATTCCGGCACAATCCGTTGCGCAACAAGCTGCTGCTGGGTGGCACCCTGCTCGCACAGATGATCCATATCGGCGCGATGTATACTCCGTGGCTGGGAGACGTGCTTGGTGCGAGCCCGGTTACATTCGATCAATGGTTAACCCTGCTGGGCCTGGCACTTTCAGTGATGGTTGTGATGGAACTGCACAAGTGGTTCAGGTCACGACTTGCCATCGCAAGCGCAGGACCAACAACTGTCACTGGCTAGCCATTCCATACTTGACTGGGATCAAGATTCTCTGTTTTCAAAAATGGTGCAATGGGTTAAGTTATAAACAGAGGTTAATCCTATGTTTAAATCCATCGTAGTTGCTTTTGACGGTTCCGTGCATGCGAGTAAAGCACTTGAGACCGGCGCCTCGCTTGCCGGGCAGCTAAAGATACCGTTGGGCATTATCTATGTCATCGATGCGAGTCATATGAGAATACCCGATGAAATGCGCGAGATGGGCGAAATCGAACACATCATCGAGCCCATGCCCAGTATGCGGGTGAACCTCGAGAATGCGCCCGAAAACCTGGTGAGCACGATGGTGCGGGCTTCGACTGACTCTGAAAAGGCCATGTTTCAGTATGCCGATTTTCTGGCGCAAGAGGCTCGAGCGAGTGCTAAAAATCACGGTGCAGAAGATGTCGAAGCGAGAGCTGTTCTGGGTGACCCTGCAGAGGAGATCGTGGCTTTTGCCAGGGATCGCAACGCAGACTTAATCATTTGCGGCAGCCGGGGTTTTGGCAGGTTGAAAAGCCTGTTACTCGGTAGTACCTCGCACAAGATTACTCAACTTGCCGAATGCAGTTGCCTGACAGTAAAGTAACTCAAAGCTGTGACATACAATAATCGAGGCATTAAGTGACTCAACAAAAAACCAGGCTCTTGGTCGTCGTTGATCCTACCGAGACACACCAGGTGGCGTTGGTAAAAGCACTGCTGATCGCAAAACTCGGTGGCTGTCATATCCATGCTTTCCTTTGTACCTACAAGGATATGAAGCAGGCCGGTGAATACGCCTCGCGCAGGGATTTCAAACGCAGTGTGCTGGAAGATGCGACGGACTGGTTGGAACAGTTGATGCAGCCCTGCAAGGTAAGCGGCGTGCCATACACGACGGAAGTCACCTGGAACAGCAAGTGGGTCGATTCGACGATTCGTGCGGTTGAAAAGTCGGGCTGTGATCTGATGATTAAATCGAGTTTTCATCATAGCAAGGCGCGGCGTTTCTTCAGTACGACCTCCGATTACAAGTTGATGCACCGTTGCGTTTGTCCGATATTGTTTACCCACCAGGGCCAGGAATGGAAAAAGGATCGAATGCTCGCCTGTCTTGACCTTGTATCCGGCGATCCACAGCACATGAGATTGAACAATGTCATAATCCGCGACGCGCGCGCCTTCGCGGATATCGTCGGTATGGATTTGTATATCGCCTGCGCCTACACCGATGCGATCGATAGTGAACACCTACCACTAAAGACTCATGGACATGACGTCACCCGGACACAGCTGGGCGAGCTCTATGATGTCAAGCCCGAACGGGTTTTACTACGCCAGGGCAATACCGTGGAAACCTTGAAGACTATTTGCAACGAGATTGAGCCCAGTATCGTAATCATGGGGACGCTCGCGCGCACTGGCATCAAGGGCAAGCTGATCGGTAATACTGCCGAAAAGCTGATTGACATCGTTGATGCCGATCTCCTGACCGTCAATTAGCCAACAGATCCCTGACTTGCTGGACCTGGGTGGTGCTGATTCCGGCACTGCCAATGGTTACGATTCGCGCCAGTTTCTTTTCAGCCTCGCTAATCGGTTGCTGACTTCGCAGTTGCTGTTCAAGCACTTCCAGGTTTGCCTCTGACGGGTCGTTCTCGCGTTCGACAATGCGCTTGCGTAATTCTGCTGTCGGCACTTCGCAATGGATAATTATTTTACTGCACATCGGTTCGATTTCTAACTTGAGTAGCGCTTTGCGCTGAGACTCCTGCAGAAAAGTTGCATCGACGATAACGGTAAAATCGGCGTCGATGATGGTTGCCGCGATTTCCCGCATGCGGCGATAGGTTAGCTCTGTAGCCTCGTCGTTATAGATACCCTCAGCCAGTGCCGAACCGGTTTGTTCATCGGCTTTAAAATCGAAGAGCTGTTTTCTGATGACATCTGATCGAATCTGTATCGCGCCCAGCTTCTCCACCAGTTGTGCCGCGATGGTTGATTTTCCCGAACCGGACAACCCATGCATGATGACCAGGCCGGCACGGTGGCTGTGGGACCAGCGCCCGGCAAGCTCGATGTAGTCGAGCGCGGGTTTGATATGGGCTTGATAGGTCATGGTGTCGCAAGCTTCCTGGTCAACCCGCAGTGCCTCAACCTTGGCGCGCACCAGGGCGCGGTAAATGAAATAATAGCGCAACAATTTGATACCCGCGTAGTCAGCATTGTTTTCGAAGTAGCGATTTAAAAACCGCCAACAATAGCCAGGGAAACCGCGTGCATTCAGGTCCATTGCCACGAAAGCGGCTTCGCTAACGGTATCGATCCAGCGCAACTCGGGATTAAATTCGATACAGTCAAACAGGATAACCCTGCCACCGATGAGTGCCATATTGCCAAGGTGCAGGTCGCCATGACATTCACGCACAAATCCTTCGCGCTTGCGTTCGTCGATATTTGCCAGTAATGCATTGTTTTCCAGGTACCAGCGCTCTAGCAGGGAATAGGTGTCAGGTAGAAACTCGCTCGGGATCGCGTTCCTGATCTGATCCATATTTTCTGCGCTCCACCGCGCTGCAACAGTGGCAGAGCCGAAGTCGTTAGCTTGATCGGCGCGATCACTGTTGGCATGTGCCTCGCTGACGGTGACAGCGATATCGTCGATCAATTCCGGACTCAGGTCATCTTTGGCGGCATGGCTACTGAGCAGGCACTGTTGCGGAAATTCGAGCATTTTTATCGCATACTCGATGATTTCGCCGCTGCCCTGCAGCCTGGGTGCATCCTGGCTGCCACGAATCTCGACCAGTTCGAGGTAAATCTCCGGTGCGAAGCGGCGATTAAGGCGTAATTCTTCCTGGCAGTAGAAGTGCCGTTTCTCGAGAGTCGAGAAATCAAGGAAACCGAAATTAACCGGTTTCTTGATTTTATAAGCGTAATCTCCAGTCAGAATCACCCACGAGATATGGGTTTCGATCAGGCGGATGTATTTGACCGGGTGCCCGAAAGCGAGCGGATTATCCAGGGCCGCGATCAGCGCACTTGCACCCGGTTTATCGGCCCGGGGCAGGCTGTCGTGTGTTATATGACCCATCATTCAAGATATCATCGATTAAATTATTGCCTAACACTTTAAAAATGCGTGGCTCGCTCATACTGACCGGGGTCAAGTGTTTCGAATTCAGTTGTTGTCTACGACAGTGATGAATACTAACGAGATTAATTTTAAACCGGGGTTTTTATAAACTGTCGTAGCGATTGAGAAAAACAGGGATTCGCTGCGCGCCGAATCGTCCCGGTTTTTCCAGGAAGTGCCCGGGCAATGGCGTACCACAGTTGGTACAGCATCCGTGGGCATCGAGACCCCAGTGCCCCAGTACATACCAGTCGCGTTCGATCAACAACTCCCCGCAAGATGAACACCAGGTGCTGGATCCCTTGTTGTCATGTACATTGCCGGTGTAGGCGTAATTTACCCCGTTTTCGAGCGCAATTTTTCGCGCCTGGGTCAGGGTGGCAAGCGGGGTGGATTTGATATCGAGCATCTTCCAGTCGGGATGAAACGCGGTAAAGTGCATCGGTACGTCAGGCCCGAGCTTATCGACCACCCAGTTTGTCATCTGGTGCAGCTCTTCGTCGGAATCGTTCTCCCCGGGGATTAACAGGGTTGTCAGTTCGAGCCAGCAATTGGTTTCATGCTTGATATATTCGAGGGTTTCCAGCACGGGTGAAAGGTGCCCACCGCAAATCTTGTGATAAAAGCGATCGGTAAAGGCTTTCAAGTCAACGTTGGCGGCATCCATCGCGGCAAAGAACTCGACTCTGGGTTCCGGATCGATGTAACCGGCAGTCACGGCAACCGTATTGATATCATTTTCACGGCAGGCGGTAGCAACGTCGATCGCGTATTCATGGAAGATAACCGGGTCGTTGTAGGTAAAAGCCACGCTCAGGCACGATAGTTCCGATGCGACCCTGGCCAGTTTATGTGGCGACGCGGCGTCAGCTAGCGTATCCATCTCACGTGACTTGGTCATGTCCCAGTTCTGGCAAAACTTGCAAGCCAGGTTGCAGCCGGCAGTGCCAAAAGACAGTACCGAGCTACCAGGGAAATAATGATTGAGCGGCTTTTTTTCGATCGGATCGACGCAGAATCCACTCGAACGACCGTAGCTGACCAGCTTTACTTCATCGTCGAGGCGCTGGCGCACGTAGCAAAGCCCTCGCTGCCCATCGCGCAGGTGGCAGTGGCGTGGGCACAGGTCGCATTGCAGGCGTCCATCCTCGAGACGATGCCAGTAGCGGGTTGTAACAATTGTATCTTGCATAGTCTTGATACAGGGCAAATTAAAGGTGAGGCGTCCGAGCTATACTGATAAAATTACACGGGTTCGAGGACAAAGCATGAGTACACGTACGGCTGCTGTGGCCGGTTACTTCTACGATGCAAATGCAAGTCGTTTGCAACATCATATCAATGAACTTTTAACTGCTGAATCAGCGGTTTCCGACGTTTTACCTAAGGCAATCATTGTACCACATGCGGGTTATATCTACTCCGGTTCTACCGCGGCATACGCCTTTCGTTGCCTGTTAACTGATCCTGATCAAGTAAAAAGGGTATTGTTGATCGGGCCGGCACACCGGGTATATGTAGACGGCATGGCAATACCTTCGGTGGACAGTTTTTCGACACCATTAGGTGATACACCACTGGATGCGGAAGGATTAGCCGGGATCCGTAACTTACCCGGCGTTCAAGTCTCGGACGAAGCACATCGCGAAGAGCACAGCCTCGAAGTTCAGTTGCCTTTCCTGCAAACGGTGTTGAATGATTTTACGCTGATCCCGGTAGTAGTGGGAGGTGCCAACGCCAGCGAAGTTGCAGCGGTTATCGATGCGCTCGCGGATGATCCACACACACTAATCGTTATCAGTTCCGACCTGTCGCATTTTTTAAATTACGCGGAAGCACAGCGAGTCGATGCCGGCACTTGCGATAAAATTTTGCACAAATCGACCTCGCTCATAGGTGAACAGGCCTGTGGCGCGAGAGCGATTAACGGTTTGATGGCCTCGGTAAAGTGTCGTCCCTTACAAGTGGATCTGCTGCATGCCTGCAACTCCGGCGATACCGCGGGAAAACCGAATCGAGTGGTGGGCTATGCAGCCTTCGCTTTGCGTTAATCTCAGCACCAGCGAGCAGGCCTACTTGCTCGATATCGCACGCCAGTCGATCCATTCCGGTCTCGAATCGGGGCGGGCGTTGCAGCTCGATGTCACAGATTTCGACGATAACTTGCGAATCGAAGCGGCCGTTTTCATTACCCTGACCCGTTTTGGTGATTTACGCGGTTGTATCGGCTCGCTGCAGGCGGAAGATCCGCTGGTCCAGGCGGTCGCCAGTTCGGCTTTTAATGCCGCATTTCGAGACCATCGTTTCGGCAAGGTCGATAGTACAGAACTGAATGACTTACGCATCGAAATCTCGGTACTATCGGAGCTTGAGCCAGTCAAAGCTGTTTCGCGACAAATGCTGCTGGATGATCTGCAGCCGGGCGTGGACGGCTTGCTGATGGAAGATCGGGGCTATCGGTCTACATTCTTACCCAAGGTATGGGAAAAACTACCATCGCCGAACGAATTTCTCGGGGAATTGATGCAGAAAGCCGGGCTTCCGGCCGGACACTGGTCGGACAGTATCCGGTTTCATCGTTACCATACCATTTCGTTTGCCGAGAATTAGTAACCCAGGACGGTTTTTGTGTTGGAGCCAACGGTGTTTTCCGTTATTATCGGCGCACCTTTTCATCCCCGCCAAGTGACCTGATAGAACATGCTATGCCTGCCCGGTAGCCCGGCACACTCTGAATTCAGACTTAGAAAACTAGAACAACAACTGAGCGCTGCGGGGATCACGGTTAACGGGCTCAGCAGTCACTTTATTCATCTGGTCGATGCCCCCGATAATAATCTTGCCGAAGCGCAGCGAACGGTTCTGCAAAACCTTTTGACCTATGGTCCGGCCCAGGATTCTATGCCTGTGAACGGCAAGGAATTCTACGTTGTGCCCCGGCCCGGGACAATTTCACCCTGGGCCAGCAAGGCAACCGACATCGCGCACAACTGCGGCCTGAGGCAAGTAAACCGTATCGAACGCGGGATTCTCTATACTGTCGATACTGCTGACGAGGTGCCGGTTGAGCTGCTACACGATCGTATGATCGAAGCCGTATTTACCGACCTCGATGATTGCACGGCACTGTTCCAAATCCATCAACCCAGACCATTAGCCGAAATTGATACCGGCACGCAGGGTCGCGCGGCGCTGGCACAGGCCAATATCGACCTTGGTCTTGCGCTTTCGCCGGATGAGATCGATTACCTGGTTGAAGCCTATGTCGAACTGGGGCGCAATCCGATCGATGTCGAGCTGATGATGTTTGCGCAGGCTAATTCCGAGCATTGTCGACACAAAATTTTCAACGCCAGCTGGACCATTGATGGCGTCGATCAGGAACTGTCCTTGTTTAACATGATCAAGCAGACCCACGCGCAGCATAGCGACGGTATCCTGTCGGCATACCATGATAATTCCGCGGTAATCGAGGGTTTCCAGGTTATTCGCTTTGAACCCTCACCAACGGATGCCGGTTATCGAGATGAAGAAACACAGCTCGATATCCTGATGAAAGTTGAAACTCATAATCACCCGACCGCGATATCTCCATTTCCGGGTGCGGCGACCGGTTCCGGTGGCGAGATACGTGACGAAGGAGCCACTGGCACCGGATCGAAGCCGAAGGCGGGCCTGTGCGGCTTCTCGGTATCAAATTTAAGAATCCCGGGGTTTGAACAGCCCTGGGAGCGGGACAATGGCAAACCGGATCGCATTGCTTCCGCGCTCGATATCATGCTTGAAGGACCGATCGGGGCAGCTTCGTTCAATAACGAGTTCGGCCGTCCAAATACCTGCGGTTACTTTCGGACCTACGAACAAAGCGTGATCAACGAAACCGGCTCGGAAGTACGTGGTTATCATAAACCGATCATGGTCGCCGGTGGTGTCGGTTTGATTCGACGGGAACATGTCGACAAGCAGGATATTCCTCCCGGCGCTAACGTGATTGTGCTCGGAGGCCCGGCGATGCTGATTGGGCTTGGTGGCGGGGCCGCTTCGTCAATGGCGAGCGGTAGCAGCAGCGAGCAGCTCGACTTTGCCTCGGTGCAGCGTGGAAACCCGGAAATGCAGCGTCGGGTGCAGGAAGTTATCGATCGCTGTTTTGCGCAAGGAATGGAAAATCCGATCCTGTCGATTCACGATGTTGGCGCGGGCGGTCTCTCCAATGCACTACCTGAACTGGTTAACGATGCAGGGCGTGGCGCGGAACTCGATTTACGACGTGTCCCCAACGATGAGCCCGGCATGTCACCGATGGAAATCTGGTGCAACGAAAGCCAGGAGCGTTATGTGCTTGCGGTTGCCGATGAACGTCTCGAAGCATTTATCGCACTCTGCGAGCGCGAGCGTTGCATTTATGCGGTGCTGGGTAAGGCGACCGCAGAACCCCAGTTGCGGGTCAAGGATCCACAGTTTGACAATACCCCGGTAAACCTGCCACTGGAGGTGTTGCTAGGGAAACCGCCGAAAATGCATCGCGATGTCGAGCACCGTCAAACCCGCCAGCCTGATTTTGATCGCAACGGAGTCGAACTCAGAGATGCGCTTTACCGGGTACTGCGCTTGCCCACGGTTGCGGATAAAACCTTTCTGATCAGCATTGGTGATCGTTCGGTCAGCGGCCTGGTGGCACGAGACCAGATGGTCGGCCCATGGCAGGTTCCAGTCGCCAATGCTTCGGTAACCCTCAGCGATTACCGGGGTTACAGTGGGGAGGTCATGAGCATGGGTGAACGCACACCACTGGCTCTGCTCGATGCGCCTGCCGCGGGACGCATTGCAATTGGTGAAGCGCTGACCAATATGGGGTCGGCCTGGGTGGGGGACCTGTCGCGCACGGTGTTGTCCGCCAACTGGATGGCGGCAGCAGGACATGCGGGGGAAGACGCGCGCCTGTTCGACACGGTAAAAGCCGTCGGAATGGAACTTTGCCCAGAACTGGGAATTACGATCCCGGTCGGCAAGGATTCGCTATCGATGCAAACCCGTTGGCATGAGAGGGCTCAGGAGAAATCGGTAACCGCACCGCTATCGTTGATTATCTCTGCGTTTGCGCCGGTTACCGATGTGCGCAGGACGGTCACGCCCGAACTCAAGCTTGATAACGAAAATTCATTTCTGTTAATGCTTGATCTGGGAGAGGGCCGGAATCGTCTCGGTGCCTCGGTATTAACCCAGGTTTATGCTCAAACTGGCGCACAGGGTCCGGATCTTGACGATCCGGGGCTCTTCAAGCGGGCTTTTAATACCCTGCAAATGATGCTCGAGCAGGGGCTATTACTGGCATACCATGATCGTTCTGACGGTGGGCTGATCGTTACACTATGCGAAATGGCGTTTGCGGGTCACAGCGGTTTGCGTTGTGATACCAGCAGCCTGGGCGCTGACGTGCTGGCCGGCTTGTTTGCCGAAGAACTCGGCATGGTGATGCAGGTGCGAGAGGCGGATTTACCCGCAGTCGAAGCAATGATTCGGGATGCAGGCCTCGATCATATCTACCATCGAATCGGTGAACCGCAGCGCGGTGAACAGTTGCGTATAGTTCATTCCGGTGAGCTCGTTATCGATGAGTCTATTGTTGATTTACAGCGCGCCTGGGCGCAAACCACCTTGCAGATGCAGTCATTGCGCGATAATCCGGAGTGCGCGCAACAGGAGTTTGATTTAATCGAGCGCGGGCAGCCCGCAAAGCTTTTTGCTGCGCTGACCTATGATCCCGGCGAAGATATCTGCGCGCCCCTGGATGGCGGTGCGAAGCCGCGGATCGCGGTATTGCGCGAGGAAGGCGTCAACGGGCAGGTCGAAATGGCGGCCGCTTTCGATCGTGCCGGCTTCGGTGCAACCGATGTTCACATGAGCGATATCATCGCCGGGCGCGTGAGTCTCGCTGATTTTCAAGGTATTGCGGCTTGCGGGGGGTTTTCCTATGGCGATGTGCTCGGGGCGGGCGAGGGCTGGTCGAAATCGATTCTTTACAATAGCCGCGCCTTTGACGAATTCTCTGCTTTTTTTAACCGCGACGACAGCTTCGGGCTTGGTATTTGTAACGGTTGCCAGATGATGTCAAGCCTCTATCAAATGATTCCGGGTGCCGCTCACTGGCCGCGTTTCGTGCGCAATAAGTCGGAGCAATTCGAAGCGCGTTTCGTCATGGCCGAAATACTCGAATCGAGTTCCCTGTTTTTAGACGCGATGCAGGGTTCGATGATGCCGGTTGTGGTCGCGCATGGGGAAGGGCGTATTGAGCCCCGAGACTGTTCGGCAAACGAGTTACTCGAACGTAAACTTGCCTGCATGCGCTACGTCGATGGCGCGGGTGAGGCTAGCGAAATTTATCCACTCAATCCGAACGGATCGGAGCTCGGATTGAATGGCTTTACCAACGACGATGGGCGCTTCACTATCATGATGCCGCACCCGGAGCGAATCTTCCGCAGCGTGCAGAATTCCTGGCACCCGTGCGAGTGGGGCGAATACGGCCCATGGATGCGTATGTTCCGTAACGCGCGGCTGTGGATAGGCTAGCCCAGGGCGTTAATTCGATTCGCCTCGCGGCCGATGTCGGTGGCACTTTTACCGACGTGGTACTCGACACCGGCGAAACATACTTCACCAGCAAGATCGCGACTACTATCGACACGCCGGAAACCGCTATTCTTGAGGGCATGCAGATTGTATTGCAGAAGGCGAGAATAAAACCGTCCCAGGTTACCGGTTTTATCCATGGCACGACGCTTGCGACCAATGCGTTGATCGAGCGCAAGGGTGCACGCACGGCATTGATTACGACTGAGGGCTTTCGCGACAGCATCGAAATCGCTTATGAAAGTCGCTACGATCAATATGATCTCGCGTTGCAAAAACCGGAACCCCTGGTGCCGCGTTACTTACGCTACAGCGTGTTTGAGCGCGTCGATGTGCGCGGCCGGATATTACGCCCGCTAGACACTGCGTCAGTGAGTCAGTTAGTTACCGAGCTGCAGCAAAATGAAATAGAGGCGGTGGCCATCGGCCTGTTGCACAGCTACGCCAATCCCGAGCATGAGCAGGTAATCGCCGATATGCTGCGCGCTGCTGGAATCGAGGCTGAAATCAGCCTATCGAGCGAGGTCTGTCCCGAGGTGCGCGAATACGAGCGTTTCATGACCACGGTATGCAATGCCTATGTGCAACCGCTGATGGCGAGCTATTTAACAGCCCTGCGAGACGCGCTGGTAGCGCAGGGGATTACCTGCCCACTGTTACTGATGACTTCAGGGGGTGGTATAACAACGCTTGACGCGGCGATTCGCTTTCCAATACGCCTGGTCGAGTCAGGTCCGAGCGGCGGCGCGGTACTGGCCAGCTGTATAGCCAGGCAGCTATGCGAGCCTAAAGTGCTGTCCTACGATATGGGGGGTACCACAGCCAAGATCTGCCTGATCGATGACTACCAGCCTCAAAACGCACGCAACTTCGAAATCGCGCGTAGCGCCCGCTTTCACAAGGGCAGTGGAATGCCGGTCAGAATACCGGTCGTAGAGATGATAGAAATCGGGGCCGGTGGCGGCTCCATCGCGCATGTCGATGATCTTGGCAGGTTGACCATCGGCCCGGAGAGCACGGGGTCGACACCGGGCCCCTGTTGTTATCAAAAAGGCGGCATTCGCGCTACTGTCACCGATGCCGATTTGTTACTGGGTAAAATTGATCCAAACACCTTTGCCGAAGGACGCATGCCGCTTGATTCCTCGCTTGCCGCAACAGCGCTAACCCAGGATATTGCCACGGCCATGGGTGTCGATTTGATCCAGGCGGCTGCCGGCGTTGCCGGGATGGTCGAGGAAAATATGGCCAATGCGGCGCGTATCCACAGTGTCGAGCATGGTGCCAACCTGTCGGAGTACACGATGATAGCCTTTGGCGGTGCCGGACCCTTGCATGCCCTGCAGCTCGCTCAAAAACTCAATATCGGACGAATTATCGTGCCTCAGAACTCGAGTGTCGGTTCTGCCGTTGGTTTCCTGTGGGCACCGATCGCGTACGAAATCGTGCGTAGCTGCTACATGACGACACAGCGGTTTGATGCTGAATCAGCCAACAGGTTGCTGGCAGACCTCTACGCCGAGGCTTTTAAAGTGGTGTGCAAGGATGCGGGGCAGAGTAATGTGAAGGTTAAAAGAAGCGCTTATATGCGCTATGTCGGGCAGGGACATGAAATCGAGGTACCTTTGCCAGAAGGCGAATTGAGTGCCGAAGATAGTTCAGCCATTCAGTCCACTTACGAATTCCATTACCAGCGTCTGTTTGGCCGCACCATTCCAAAACGTGACATCGAATTTCTGTCATGGTCCGTGGAAGTCTCTGGACCGCAGCAAATTAGTGAAGAGACTCTGGTAGCACCCGAGACACAACCCGCCCACGCAACCACACTGCGAAACGCCTATTGTACCGAGCTGAAAGCCATGATCGACTACCCGGTTTACGAACGTGACAAGCTTGTACCTGGCAATTGCTTAAGCGGCCCCGCGCTGGTGTTGGAAGCGCAAACTACGACTTATATACCAAGTATATACAATATGTATATCGATAATTGGTTAAATCTCGTGCTCTACAGGAGAAGCACATGATCGAACTGGACGATATCACCCGGCAAATTATCTGGAACCGGTTGCTGGCAATCGTCGAGGAGCAGGCGCAAACCTTGATGCGTACCGCGTTTAATCCAATCGTGCGCGAATCCGGAGATCTTTCCGCCGGGATATTCGATATCAAGGGCCGCATGATCGCGCAGGCGGTAACCGGCACCCCGGGGCACGTCAATACAATGGCCGAGTCGGTGTCCCATTTTCTCGACCACTACCACCTCGAAGACATGCACCCGCAGGATATTTACGTGACCAATGACCCCTGGCAGGCCGCCGGTCATCTAAACGATTTCATGCTGGTACGTCCCTGTTTTCATCGTCAGCAACTGATCGGTTTTACTTCATGCACCAGCCACCTGGCGGATATTGGTGGTCTTGGCTATGGGCCCGACGCCAGTGATGTACTTGACGAGGGGCTCTACGTGCCGATCATAAAACTGCTAGATGCCGGTGAGCTGAACCAGACGTTCATGGCGATTTTAAAAGCCAATTCGCGTGTTCCGATCGAGGTCGAAGGTGATATATACGCACTGATTGCCTGCGCTGAATGCGGCAGTAAACGCTTATCAGAATGTCTGGAAGATTTTGACCTCTTTGATATCGGGGATCTTTCCGAATACATCATCGAAACCTCTCGCCGCGGCTGCGAACAGAAGATCCGTGAGTTGCCGGAGGGCATTTACCGAAACAGTATGCGTGTCGACGGTTACGATACGCCTGTCGATCTTGTGGCGGGCCTGACTATCGCCGAAGGATGCATTGAAATTGATTTCAGCGGTAGCAGCGGGTTATCCCCTTATGGCATCAACTGCCCACTCAATTATGCCAGCGCTTATACCTGTTTTGCATTGAAATGTTCGGTAGCGCCCGAGGTACCGAACAACCACGGTGCATTAATGCAATGGCGCGTTAACGCACCGCAGGACAGTATTTTAAACGCACAGCATCCGGCGCCGGTAGCGATGCGTCACGTGATCGGGCAACTGCTTCCGGATGTCGTGTTTGGCTGCTTGCACCAGGTGATTCCCGAAGTGGTGCCGGCTGAAGGCACTTGTTGCCTGTGGGATTTACCGTTACGTGGTGGCTATTCGACGGGTGCCGGTAATACCCGGTTTGCCAGTGAGCTGGTGCATAACGGCGGTACCGGGGCAAGACCGGGCAGCGATGGTCTGTCCGCCACCGCATATCCCAGTGGCGTTTTGGGGTCGTTGGTAGAAATCACCGAAAGCGTTGCGCCACTGATTGTGTGGCGCCGTGAATATCGCCCGGATTCCGCTGGTGCCGGAAAATTTCGCGGCGGACTGGGGCAGGTAATCGAGTTGTCTAACAGCGAGAATGCCGATATGTCGCTGTTCGCATCGCTGGATCGCATTCATCATCCCGCCCGCGGCAGGCAGGGGGGTAAGGATGGCGCGGTCGGCGTGTTAGAGCTATCCAGCGGCGAACGCTTGCGCGCCAAAGGCGAGCAGATTATCCCGGGTGGTGAACAGCTCACCGTGTTGACACCGGGGGGTGCCGGATACGGCAAACCGATGGAGCGCGATGCAGATCTGATCGAGCAGGATTTACGCGATGGATTAACCAGCAACGAATACGCGAAAGCTCATTACGGTGTGGCTTTTAAATCCGATGACTCAATCGATCGGGAAGCTTCCGGTGATCACGGGCTGTCGCATACTGGAGCAGCTGACCATGATTAAGCCGAACCCGAATATAGCGGTGATGGCCCCCTACGCCTTGCCTGATATCAGCGCAGCGGAGGGAATCGAAGCGATTGTACTGGCCCAGAACGAACACGCATTCCCGCCATCCCTCAAGGTGAGGGAAGCGGTAATGGCCGCGCTTGATAAGGGGCAGCTATACCCTGACAGTGACTGGAATGAATTGCGCGCAGCGATCGGCGGGGTTCATGGCCTCGATATTGATAAAATTATTTGCACGGCAGGTTCGATGGAACTGATGTCGACGTTGATGCTGGCTTACATGTCGGCAAACGACCGTTTGCTGATGTGTGAATATGGATACCTGTTTATGTGCACCCTCGCCAGGCTTGTCGGTGCATCCGTCGATACCGCAATGGAACCGAACTATCGTGTTGATGTCGATGTCCTGTTGAGTGAACTGCAACCGGACACCAAAATTGTATTTATCGTTAATCCCGGAAATCACTGCGGTAGCGTTATTCACAACGACGAAATCAGACGCTTGCGTAGCGCACTGCCGGACGACGTGCTATTGCTGGTTGACGAGGCTTATGCCGAGTTTGTCGAGGAAGATTTTCATGCACCGATTTTTGATCTTGTCGAACAGGGTAATACGGTGATTACGCGCACCTTTTCCAAGATCTATGGACTGGCTGGATTGCGTGTAGGCTGGGGTTACTTTCCGGGTGAAATACGTGACCAACTGCGCAAGGTTTTAAATCCGAGCAGTGTCTCGGTACTGTCGCAGGTTGCTGCCCGCGCGGCGATGCAGGACCAGGAGACCGCGGGCCTGGCAAGAAGGCAAATCGCGCAACAGCGTGATTACCTGTCCACGCAAATCAGTTCCCTGGGATTAACCGTGGTACCCAGCCAGACCAATTTCATCCTGGTTGAATTTGTCAGCGCTGATAGCGCGGCATCGGCATTCGAGTTTTTACGTAACCATGGGCTGGTGGTGCGCCCCATGGGTGGCTATGGATTACCCGCCTGCTTGCGAATTACAATTGGTACCGGCGAACAAATGCAATTAACCGCAGAAACGCTCGCAGCCTGGCAGGATCAACATCATGGATAATCGTCAATTTAAACTGGGCGAGTGCAAGATGACGGATACCCGCTTAAGGCGTATCGGAATGATAGTGCCCTCGTCTAATACCAATGCGGAACCCGATTGCCTGATGCTGGCGCCTCGCGGGGTTACAGTTCATACGACTCGAAGTGGTGGTTACGACGTAGAATCGATCCCTGGTTCTGAAGAAATGCGACGCTTTGCGCGCCAATCGCTAGATCAGCAATTACAATTATTGGTCGACGGGCGCGTGGAATTGATTGCCTACGCCTGCACCTCGGCGACATTGGCCGATGGGCCCGAGTTTGATCAGGCTTTTTGTGACAAAATAGCCGCGAAAACCGGGTTGCCTGCAGTCACTACGGCAGGCGCCCTGGTCGAAGCGATACACGATATTGGAGTAAAAAAAGTAGCGTTTACCTCGCCTTACGTACCCCGACTTGCCACTGAAGCCGTTGATTTTATTGAGCAATGTGGGATCGGGGTCGTAAACCAGGTCGGCTTCGAACGGGAACTGAGCAGTCTCGAACAAAACGCACTAACCCCGCAAGATGCCTACCGCATGGGAGTGAAAGCGGATCATCCAGAAGCCGAGGTGCTGGTGATTTCGTGCACCGACTACCGCGCCGTCGAGGCGATTCCGGCGCTTGAGCAGGCCTTGCAAAAACCGGTTGTTACCAGTAACTCGGCCTTGATGTATGTCTGTCTGAAACGACTTGGGGTCGGCATGGACGAAATCAAGGCGGGTGGCTTTCTGTTTACAGTCAGGAACTAGTGATCCCGTTCGTGGTCTAGAAAATATTAAAATTAAAGGGCTGAAAATGATCAAGATAAAGAAACGCTGGGAGATCCAGGAATCCGAGGTGACGCCAGAGTCATTGTATCTGCGGCGACGGGAGTTCATGAAAGCGGCAGGCACCATTGGTGGAGCGCTGCTGTTGAATCCCTGGGCGGCCGCACAGGCATCGCTCGAGATCGGTGACTACAAGAAAAAGGTGATATCACTGGACGAGGAAATTACCGAAGAAGAGGATGCCACCAGTTATAACAATTTTTATGAGTTTGGCACCGGCAAGGAAGATCCGAAGAAACATTCAAAGCGATTTAAAACTGATGACTGGAAGATCGTAGTCAGTGGGGAATGTGCAAAACCGGGCGCCTATGGCCTTGAAGACATGGTCAAGCCATTTCCTGTCGAGGAACGTATTTACAGATTGCGCTGTGTCGAGGCCTGGTCGATGGTCATTCCCTGGCTCGGTATTCCACTAGGATCCATCTTGAATACCTTTGAGCCGACTTCTAAAGCTAAATACGTCGCTTTCAAGACCTTGCATGATCCGGTACGCATGCCTGGACAGCAACGCTCGGTATTAAACTGGCCCTATCGCGAGGGTTTGACCATCGCCGAGGCGATGCATCCGTTGACGATTCTGTCGGTCGGTATGTACGGCAAGACCATGCCCAATCAAAATGGCGCGCCGATTCGGCTGGTGGTGCCTTGGAAGTATGGCTTCAAAAGCATAAAGTCGATTGTCGGTATCGAGTTCAGCGAGGATCAACCGTTAACGTCATGGAACATGGCTGCACCCAGGGAATATGGATTTTACTCGAACGTCAACCCCGAGGTTAACCACCCGCGATGGTCGCAAAAGAAAGAGCGCCGTATCGGTGAGATATTCAAACGCGAAACGCTGATGTTCAACGGCTACGGGGAAGAAGTCGCCGCGCTATACGACGATCTGGACCTGGCCGTCAATTTCTAACATGTGGGTCGCCACGGCGCTCAAGTCGGTTTATGCCAAGCCGGTTGTCCACCTACTTTGCCTGGTACCTTTCAGCGCCTTGCTATGGGCAGCTTTCAACGATGGACTGGGTGCAAACCCAGTCGAAAAACTGACCCACGAAACAGGTGACTGGACCCTGCGCCTGCTCTTGATTACGCTCAGTATCAGTCCGTTACGACAATGGACCGGACAGGCGGCATTTGTCCGGTTTCGCCGCATATTGGGTCTTTACACATTCTTCTACGGCTGTTGTCATTTTTCGATCTGGTTTGTCGCCGATCATTCACTCGACCTGGCTGGAATGATCGAGGATATCGTTGAGCGCCCGTACATAACACTCGGCTTCAGCGCGCTGATGTTAATGTTGCCATTGGCGATAACCTCCAACCAGGCGATGATCCGTCGCCTCGGCAAAAAGTGGAAGAGCCTGCACCAACTGGTCTACCTGATCATTTCGCTTGGGGTACTGCATTTTGTCTGGCTGGTCAAAGCCGACTACCTCGAACCGACAATATATGCGATTATTGCATTGATATTGTTAGTACACCGGGTAGGCCCGATGAAACGTTTCAGCGTAAAGTCTTTCCTGGTTGCCCGCTAAGCAGGCCTGCGCGAGTTCGCGCATTACCTTTGGAGAGTTATGAAATTACTGGTCACCGGTGCCGCCGGGTTTATCGGTTACGCACTTGCTGACAAGTTATGTCAGCGTGGCGATGATGTCGTTGGTATAGACAATCTCAATAACTACTACGATGTGGGTCTGAAAAAGGCACGTCTTTCGCAATTAAAAGCCCACGATAACTTCCACTTCGTTGAAATTGATCTTGCGGATTCGACCGCGATGGAAGGGCTTTTCAAGCAGCATGGTTTTGAGCGCGTATTGAATATGGCAGCACAGGCCGGCGTACGCTATTCGCTGGAAAATCCGCGCGCCTACATCGATAGCAACCTGGTCGGGTTTGGCAATTTGCTTGAATGCTGCCGAAATCATGATATCGAACACCTGGTGTACGCATCGTCCAGCGCGGTTTATGGTGCCAATGAAAAGATTCCCTTCAGCACCTCTGATAATGTCGATCACCCGGTTTCGCTGTATGCAGCTACCAAGAAGTCAAATGAATTAATGGCGCATAGCTATAGCCATCTGTACAGAATACCGAGCACCGGGTTACGTTTTTTTACCGTGTACGGACCCTGGGGTCGACCGGATATGTCACCCATATTGTTTGCCGACGCTATCACCCAGGGAAAGCCGATACAGGTTTTCAACCAGGGGCGCCACAGCCGGGACTTTACCTATATCGATGATATAGTCGAGGGCGTGATCCGTTGCCTCGACCGGGTCCCGGCAGAAAACCTGCTCTGGTCGGGCGAGCACCCGGATCCCTCGAGCAGTCGTGCCCCGTGGCGAATTTATAATATCGGGCGGGGGGAGCCGGTAGAATTACCACATTATATCGAGCTAATGGAGCAGGCATTCGGCCAGACAACGAGTCGCGAAATGCTGCCCGCCCAGCCTGGTGATGTCGAGAATACCTTTGCCGATATAGATGCCCTGGTAGCCGATACTGGTTATACGCCAAGCGTTTCAATTGAACAGGGATTGCAGAAATTTGCTGCCTGGTATATGGATTATTACAGTAAGAAATAACTTATAATCGCATAATAACAGTCTGCAAAAGACGACCGACCGAGGAGTAAAGCATCGTTGACAGAAGCCAACAACCGGCATTGCTAGAGGTAAACAACCTCGCCGTAGATTTTGATCTGCAGGGTAGCCCCGTTCCCGCACTCAAGGATGTATCTTTCAGGATAAACCCGGGTGAGACCATCGCGCTGGTCGGAGAATCGGGTTCCGGCAAGTCGGTTACCTCGCAGGCGATCATGGGTATCCTGCCGCGTAACGCCATAATTCGTGGCGGCGAAATATTGTTCGATAACCCGGAGACCGGGCAGCAAATCGATATTGCCCAACTCGATCCGGAAAGCACGCAAATGCGCCAGATACGCGGCGGTAACATCTCGATAATTTTCCAGGAACCAATGACTTCGCTGTCGCCGGTACATACGATTGGTGATCAGATCAGCGAGGCCCTGTTTCTGCATCGGGACGCGAGTCGTGAGGAAGGCATGAAACTGACCGAGGCGATGCTGCAACATGTCGGATTTGCCGAGCCATCCAGGGCCTTGAATATGTTTCCGTTTGAACTCTCGGGCGGATTGCGGCAGCGCGCGATGATCGCAATGGCGATGATATGTCATCCGTCGTTAATGATTGCCGACGAGCCGACCACCGCGCTCGATGTTACGATCCAGGCGCGTATTCTCAAGCTAATCCGGGAACTGCAGGCCGAGTTGGGTATGGCGCTGTTACTGATCACGCATGACCTGGGCGTCGTTGCCAACATGGCCGAGCAGGTTGTGGTGATGTATCACGGCAGGGTCATGGAGGCCGGCCCGTTACAGGATCTATTCGAAAATCCACAACATGAGTACCTTAAGGCGTTGATGCACGCAGTGCCGAGATTCGATCTGCAGCCGGGTGAGCGACTGGTGCCGGTGCGAGAGATCCATTCCGAAACCGGAGCCCTGATTAACAAGCGCTCACCGGATCAGCTGCCCAATGCCAGCGAACCGCATTTGCGAGTCAAAGATCTCAGCAAGACTTACCACCTGCATGGCGGCAACTGGTCAAGTTCGGAAACACGGCAGCTGCTCGCGGTGGATCAGGTATCTTTCGAAGTCGAACGCGGTGAATGTTTTGGACTGGTGGGTGAAAGCGGCTGCGGCAAGACCACCTTGAGCAAGATTATCATGCGTGCGATTACGCCGGATCATGGTGATATTGTCTATCACGACGGTCGACAGGCGATAGATGTACGAGCACTTGATGGCGATGATCTACTCGCTTTCAGACGCAAGATGCAATTTATTTTCCAGGATCCTTATAGCGCGTTAAATCCCCGCATGACCGTGTTCGATATCTTGCGTGAACCTCTGGTGGTACATGATAAGGGTGACATGGATTACCAACGCGAAATGGCGACCGAGTTGATGCGGCTGGTTGGCATGGATCCACGTTTCCTGAATCGGTATCCGCACAGTTTTTCGGGTGGCCAACGTCAACGTATCGGTATTGCACGGGCGCTCGCGCTGCAGCCCGATCTGATTATCTGTGACGAACCGGTTTCTGCACTGGATGTATCTATCCAGGCGCAGGTACTAAATCTGCTCAAGGATCTGCAGCAGGAACTCGGGCTTACTTATGTATTTATTTCGCATAATCTCGCGGTGATTCACTATATCGCCAACCGCATCGCGGTGATGTGCCGGGGGCGTATCGTCGAGCTCGCACCGCGTGATAAATTGTTCGAAAATCCGGTACATCCCTATACCCAGGCCTTGCTTTCGGCGGTGCCACATCCGGAACTCTCGCAACCGCTGAGTTTCGAGGCAATTACCGAGTCCGCCGCTTCCGAGCCCGCTTTATGGCGGTCTCCGTTTACAATTGCCGGCAGCGAGAAGACGGAGTTCATGGCGCTCGGCGACGGTCATTTCGTCAGGGTGGCGGCTGGTTCCAAACCATCGGATCTGGCCGCGTGAAACTTTTACTTAACAGTCTTATTATCATTCTTTCCCTGACGACCGCGACCGGGGTATTGGCGATGGACTGGCTCAAGGAAACACCCTCGCTGGTCGAACTGGTCGAATCCGATAAGCTGCCTCCGATTGATGACAGGGTCCCAGAAGATGTCCAGGTGGTTGAGTTACGCCCGGACCAGGTTCCTGGCGAGCAAGGGGGCGAACTGCGACTGCTGATGGGCAAGCAGAAGGATATACGACAAATTGTTATTTATGGCTATGCGCGACTGGTCGGCTATACCCCTGAACTCGAGCTCAAGCCTGATATTCTGAAACGCGTCGATATTGTTGAAAACCGGATTTTTACCCTGTATTTGCGTAAAGGGCATAAATGGTCGGACGGTCATCCGTTTACCAGCGAAGACTTTCGATATTACTGGGAGGATCTTGCCAACAATCCGGAGTTATCTAAAGGGGGCCCAAACAAGCTCCTGATCGTCGACGGTGAATTGCCCAGCGTTGAGTTTCCTGACGAGTATACGGTTCGTTACAGCTGGTCTAATCCGAATCCTTATTTTCTGCCAGCACTGGCGGGAGCGCGTCCGCTCTATATCTACAAACCTGCGCATTACCTGCGCCAGTTTCACGCGCGTTATCAAACAGAGGAAAAGCTGGCCGAGATGATCCAGGAGTCCGGCAAGCGCAACTGGATGGGGATCCACGTCAATCAAGATCGTCCCTACAAGGCGACTAATCCCGACTTGCCGACCTTGCAACCCTGGGTTAATACCACCTATCCGCCTTCGGACCGGTTTATTTTCAAGCGTAATCCCTACTAT
>CALJYH010000059.1 GCA_937984095.1 uncultured Gammaproteobacteria bacterium
TCCTGTGGCCGTTTGGGTCCAGCCAGCGAAGCTTCGATCGACGCAAGATCTAGCGTCAGGCTGCTGCTGAACACGGGATCCGGGGTATCGGGCTGATACCACAAACCCTGGGCCCGGCAATAACTTTCAACCAGTTTCAGGGTTGTCTCATCGCGCCCGGTTAACTGCAGATAGCGAATCGTTTCCTGGTCGACCGGAAAAAAGGCGCAGGTGCCACCAAATTCAGGTGACATGTTTGCCAGTGTCGCACGGTCGGCAAGCGGTAATTGGGCGAGGCCATCACCAAAAAATTCGACGAATTTTCCAACCACGCCGTGTTCACGCAGCATCTGGGTGACAGTAAGTACCAGGTCGGTCGCGGTAATACCCTCGCGCAGTTGCCCGGTAAACTGAAAACCAACCACCTCGGGAATCAGCAGCGATACCGGTTGGCCCAGCATGCCGGCCTCGGCTTCGATACCGCCCACACCCCATCCAAGCACCCCGAGGCCATTGATCATCGTGGTATGGGAATCAGTACCGACAAGAGTGTCCGGGAATGCGTAGTTCTTACCGTCGACCTGTTGTTGCCAGACGGTTTTTGCCAGGTACTCCAGATTTACCTGGTGGCATATTCCGGTGCCTGGCGGCACCACCCTGAAATTATCAAAGGCTGTAGCGCCCCACTTGAGAAATCGATAACGTTCATCGTTACGTTGCACTTCAAGTGCTACATTGGTTGCAAACGCTTGCGCAGTCGCAAATTCATCGACCATCACCGAATGATCAATGATCAGATCGATCGGAATCTGTGGATTGATACGCTGCGGATCATCAACCGCCGCATCTCGCATTGCGGCCAGATCTACTACTGCCGGCACCCCGGTAAGATCCTGCATTAATACCCTGGCTGGTCGGAATCCGATTTCTCGATCAGAACTGCGCGTTTCAACCCATTTTGCAAAAGCTCTAACATCGCCTTCCGCATCATTACTGCCCTGTTCAAAACGTAGAACATTCTCCAGTAATATCTTCAGCGAAAACGGTAGCTGACGAATCGCGGCCAGGTCGCTGGCAACAAGCTTTTCGAGACTGAAGTAATGATACTCCTGACCATCGACTTCGAGCGTGGTCAGGGTTTTAAAGCTATCGCTTCCAGGTTCCATCGAGATTCTGCTCCGGCATGCTAGTGCGGAGATTATATCGTGTTATTCGCAGAGGAAATGAATGATATTTTCGTCACTGGGATCGACCTTCTTGCCGAGACTGATGTAGCCCGAGCCGAACACCGTAAACTCTTCCCGGCGCAAGAAAATTTCCTGCCCTTCCGTGGTTCGGATAAAGGTTCCATTCGTGCTTTGATCGTTAATGATAAACTTGCCACGTCGATGTTCCAGTTTTGTATGGTGGCGTGATATCAAATCGCCTTTGATTATCAGATCGCAATCCTGGCCCCTGCCAAGCACATAGGAGGTGGTATCGGTCTTAATGGTATGGGCTTTACCTTCGTATTTGAGGACGAGTGTTTTTACCTGATCGTGACGTGCAGGATTAGTAAAGCTACTGGCAGTTGCCATGTTGGTGATATCTTCTTCCTCTTCCCAGGCGTAAAGGTATACATCGAGTTGCTCGTTTTTACCTTTTACCCGTAATCGGTCAAACGGGCGCATGTTATTTGAAAGCTCCGCACTCTTGACCATGAATGCGATTTCCTGGGTGCAAAGAATCTGGCGCGCCTTGGCCATGCTCGCAATACGTGCCGCCACATTGACGGTGTCACCGAAAATATCGTCATTTTCAAGAATGGTGCTTCCGTATTGCATACCGATTCGAATCGACACACCGATGGTTTCCGGGGAACGGTCATCTTCCATGGCTTCCTGTATCGCCTTGGCTGCAAAAACTGCCATATCGATATCGGTAAAGTAAACCAGGATTTCATCGCCAATTGTTTTGACCAGATTACCGTTATGGCGACGTGAAATCGAAATCAGTGAGTTTAGTGCCTTGGAGATACGTTCCCGCGCCAGATCATCGCCCATGTTTTCATACATGGCCGTACTACCGGCCACGTCGGCAAACATAACTACGCAATTGATCGTTTTTCGCGTCACTAGATTACTTTCCTGCATGATTACCTGGCGGGGCCGGCCAGTTTTTCCCTATTCCACTTCGATCCGGATCCATTTCGGAAAATTTGGTCCTTGGTTGAGTCGAATCTCTTCTGAAAGCCATTTTTTGGCTGGCAGAGTTTAGCATGGACCATCCAGTTGTTCCTTAAGTTTATATAGCATGTTATTGAATAATATGAAGAATCACGAAGTGGTATTTACCGAAATATAATCGATCGCACGCCGAATTCTGCTAATACTTCGCTCTTTGCCGAGTAGTTCTACGGTTTGATCGATAGGGGGTGAAAATGATCCACCGGTAACCGCCACCCGTAAGGGCTGACCTACTTTACCCATGCCAACTCCAAGCTTTTCAGTAATCGACGCAATTACCGCGTGAATTGATAACGCGTTCCAGGTTTCAAGATTCGAAAGCTGCTCCAGCAACAGCTGCAACGGTTCCTCGGCCGATTGGTTGAGAACCTTTCTCGCTGCTTTCTCGTCATACTCAGCGAAATCCTGGAAACAGTAAAGAATACTATCCACCAGTTCATTGACCGTTGACACACGTTGGCGGTACAAATCGACCACGGTACTAAAATCGAGACTGCTATCGTAAACCAGCTCAAGTCGGTCAAGCCTCTGCTTGACCAGTTCGACAATCTTATCCAGTGATGTGCTTATCAGGTATTGCTGATTAACCCAGTTCAGTTTCTCTGTATTGAAGGAGGATGCCGATTTATTCAATCCATCAAGCGTAAAATTCTCGATCATTTCCTGGCGTGTAAAAATCTCCTGGTCACCGTGAGACCAGCCCAGCCGTACCAGGTAGTTCAGCATTGCCTCTGGCAGATAGCCGGCTTCAAAATACTCCATCACTCCGACCGCACCATGACGTTTCGACAATCGCTTGCCATCGTCACCCAGGATCATCGGCACATGTGCATACTCGGGAACCGGGGCTTGCAGTGCGCGTAAAATGTTTATCTGGCGCGGCGTATTATTGACGTGATCATCACCTCGTAAAACGTGGGTTATTTCCATATCCATGTCGTCAACTACGACGGAAAGATTGTAAGTGGGGCTCCCGTCGCTGCGGGCAATGATTAAATCATCGAGCTCCGTGTTGTTAACACTTATCTCGCCCTTAACATGATCGTGAAAGCTGACAATACCCTGCTGCGGATTCCTGAATCGAACCACCATCGGCTTGCCGGCAGTCGGTTGCAATCGCTGCTCACGACAGCAACCATCGTAGCGAGGCTTCTGTTTTGCTTCCATTTGTTGTGTACGCAGGGCATCGAGGCGTTCCCTCGAGCATTCGCAGTAATAGGCATCCCCTTGCTCGACCAATCGCCCGATGACTTCAAGATAACGGTCAAAGCGCTCGGTCTGATAATAAGGCCCCTCCTCATAATCAAGCCCCAGCCATGTCATGCCATCCAGAATTGCCTGCACCGATTCAGGAGTTGAACGCTCGAGGTCGGTATCCTCGATGCGCAGCACGAATTTGCCGCCCATTTTCTTGCTGTATAGCCAACAAAACAGGGCGGTTCGTGCACCACCAACATGCAGCACTCCGGTAGGACTCGGGGCGAATCGGGTTTTAATCATTATGTTCAAACAGGCATTTCGACGCGCGGTATTCTACCGGAATTATGCCTGCTGGGCCTGAAAATTTTATGCCCTAGAAGCGCTTTTTGATCTCCAGCACGGAACCTGCTTTTTGCATCTGGGTATGTCGCAGGAAGGAGTTGCCGAGTAATACTTCAGCAGGGTGATTTCCTGCGATTACCGTGGCATCGACATTGGGTACCTTGATACCACCAATACTCACCGATTCAAGCTTTATCTGGTAAACAGGGACGACAGCAGCAGCGGTTTGTGCGGTGCTGCGCTCACCCTTGCGAAAATCAATTTTTAGACTGCGGGCTTTGCTGCCACTCATGGTAACAAAGGTTGCACCGGTATCGACCAGAAAGCGAGTTGATTGGCCATTGATAGAGCCTTTAACATAGTACATGCCAATATGATCGGGATATATCTTCAGGCTGGAGCGATCGGGTTTTTTGAAATTTCCCGCGATAGACTGGTTCAGACCAAGTTTCACGCGGTTACCATCGATGACAACCACCGCGCCACGACCGGAGGCCGATTCAAGCAATACGCCCTCGAAGGTTTCACCCTTTTTTACGATCTTCTGTTCGTCGCCAACCTGCAACAATGCCTTATCAGAAAACAGCGCGATTACCTTGACCCCGGCATCGGCAGCGGCAGTGAG
>CALJYH010000060.1 GCA_937984095.1 uncultured Gammaproteobacteria bacterium
CTCGGTGTTCTGCCGCATGAAATTCTGCACGTTGCACAATCGCTGACGCACGACATGGTGCCTGCCACCAGTATGGGAATGACCAAGGTCTGGATCAACCGTCGCCATGATGCCGAGGGATATGGTGCGACAGCGCCACCCGAAGGGGAATTCACGATCGAGTGGGAATTCAACAGCATGGCCGATTTCGCGAAAGCGCACCAACAGGAGTTGGTATAGGCATATCATGATGTGCAAGTCCCAGAAGTTGATAGACAGAGTACTGTGCCATTGGCTCACACTAGTGCTCAGCATTTTACTATTGTTCATTAATTCTGCCGCGGCCACGACTCCGACCCTATTAAACGATCTTGCGCTGGTCGATGCACTGAGGACCGGAGGTCACAATATCTATTTCCGACACGTCTCCACCGACTGGTCACAATCCGACAACCTGCACCAGGCAGACGACTGGTTGAATTGTGACCCGACACAAATGCGTCAGCTCTCGGAGGCAGGGCGCGCCGACGCCATGGCAATTGGTAACGCCATTCGGAAACTCGAAGTACCGGTCAGTGAAATCCTGGCGAGTCCCTATTGCCGTACCGTCGAAACCGCTCGCTTGATGGGGCTTGGACAAGTCACCACATCGACCGCAGTAATGAATCTGCGTGCGGCGGAATATTTTGGTGGCCGCGCTGCGATAGTCACGACCGCGCAGCGACTGCTGTCGACGCCGCCACCGGCGGGTGGTAACCGGGTCATCGTTGCGCACGGTAACGTGGCGAGTGCAGCCACGCCGGCTTATCCGGCCGAGGGTGAAGGACTGGTTTTCAAACCTGAAGGTGACGGCAGCTTCATACTGGTTGGTCGTGTCGAACCCGGGCAGTGGGCAGAATTGCTGGCCACGGTCACTGACTGAATCAGACGAGGAGGGCATTCCATGATGGACAAAATAATAGAAATTCTGGTGATGGAGGGGATAGCGATTTTGATGTTTGTATTTGCGTATCAAATCGGTATCAAGGGCAAAATGGAATTAATCGCAGGCTACAACAAACGCAGCGCCGCCCGGGTTACGGACAAGAACGGACTCAGGCGCCTGATTGCGCGTACCTGCCTGCTGACCGGCATCGGCTCGGCACTGATGCCGCTCTTGACCCATATTGCGGCAGGCTACGATGACGGGATGGCGCATGCTATCGGTGCCTACGGAGGATTCATCGTTGGTATCATCGGCATGGTGATGCTGCAGGCACGCGACTATACCGAGTGATGCCTTTGCCGCGCCTCCAGTCCCATGACCGTCGCGACGATGCGCGCCGCTGCCGCCGAACATGGATTCATCTTGGGTGGCTGGCTACTCAAGGGTGCTATTTGGGTTAAATTTTAGTGGTGGCTGAGTCGATGGTGTACAGGTCGATCGATCGGGTCTGGCCTCGCGCCGTGGCCTCGCCGATACGTGACAGCTCGACGTCATCGATCGAGGCGGCGCTCGACTCCGAGATTATTAAACGAGTACCGTATTCCTTGTTCAGCGCCTCGAGGCGGGCTGCAAGATTAACCGCGTCGCCGTGAACGGTGTAGTTCAGGCGTCCTTTGGCGCCGATGGCTCCGGCAACCACTTTGCCGGTATTGATGCCGATACGAATGTTTAACTTTTCGCCTTCATACTCGTCGGTGGCTACCGTGTTCAACATTTCCAGTGCGGCGTGGACGGCGTTGCGGGCATGGTTATCATCAGCTATCGGAACATTGAAAGTCGCCAGGATCGCGTCACCCTGGAACTGGGTGACCACGCCTCCCTTTTGTTCGAGTATTTCGACCATGGCCGAAAAATAAGCATTGAGCACATCGACAATCTTGACCGGACCCAGCGCTTCGGTGAGCTGGGTGAAGGATTCGATATCGCAAAACAGGATCGTGGCCTCGGTTTGCTGCACTGGTATCGCGCCGCCACCGGCCAATAGCGAACTGGCCACCTTTTCCGGCACGAAACGTCCCAGCGTATCGCGAATCACCTGGCGCTCGCGTAATCCCTTGACCATGTTGTTGAATGCCCTGCTGGCATCGTCGAGTTCCCGGATACGGCTGCCCTCAAGTGGCTCGACGGCGTCGAGACTGCCCGCGTCAACCGTATTCGCGGCGTTTACAATTTCCTTGACCGGCCTGCTCACCTGGTGGCCGACGATGACCGATGCAATGATCCCAAGCACCAGAACCGCGAGGCCGGCAGCCAGCGACCTGAGTATATTAGTTCTCAGATCATGGGAGTGCAGGCTGGTATTCAGATAGACACCGATGGTCCAGGGGGCGGGGCCGTAACGCTTGATATCACGATAAAGATAAAGAATGAAAGCATCGCCCCAGAATATGCCGCTGGCCTCGGTGTCCTCGAGCGCGGCCGAGATAAACGACGCTTCCTCATCGGGCGACCAGATGCGTTTTAATATCAGGTCGCCCAATTCTTCGAGGTGCGGCAGCGGCTGCTGTTCGCTGCCGCTGATAATGGCTGGATGAGCGAGAACGTAGTCACGGTTGTACAAAACGAACGGGGTTACGCCGGTATCGGTGTGATCCCGCGCGAGAAAAGCGGATAGTTCCTGCACGGTCACGATCTGCGCAAAAATACCGATGAATTCGCCATCGGTATTATACAGGGGTGTATCGTGCAGCAGCGTTGACGAATCTATCGTATCGGTATAGATAGGATCGCGCCAGGCGTGTGAATTGGCTGTTTTAACCTGGTTGAGGTAATCCTGGAACCAGGGTTTTTGTGACCAGTTATCAGTTGTTATCGCTATCCGCTCCTCGCGATGCCAGCGCCGGCCCTTGCCATTAACCGGGATAATCGCCACTCCAGCTACCTGCGGTGTCGCCGCGAGCGAGCCGAAAATATAGTCATCGAAGGAAGACAGATCTTGCAGATCCTTGACGTCACGCGCGACCCAGCGTGCCTGCTCGACAATCGGCTTAAGGCGTTGATCCAGGGTTTGTTCCATCGCATCGATTAATGTTTTGCCCTGGTCAGCCCACAGCTGGCGAGTGCTTTCTGCGGCCTGGCTAAAGCCGAGATAAAGCACGATACCCACGCTCAGCGCAAGCAGGCTGCTCGCGCCGAACACGGTGATCGCGGTGATCGGAATTCGATACCTTGCTGTCATCGTTGTGGCCTGGTTCCTGCCGAATCTGGAAAAGCCCTAACTTAGGGCTTTTTGCAGGGGTGGGTCAAGGACTGAAGACTTCTACCGCGAGGTCTTTGCCGGTAAGTTTTTGCAATAGCGTCTCGCGTCGCCGTTTAACCTTTTCGATGTTCTCCCGCTTGACGTGGCCAAATCCGCGCATTTCCATTGGCAGGCTTGCGATCTCAACCGCGATCTCAAGGTTTTGCGGGTTAATTTGATCAAGCACCTGATCGATATCCCGTTCGTAATCTGTTATTAAAGCACGTTCCAGTTTGCGTTCGGCGGTGTGACCAAAAATATCAAGCGTGCTGCCGCGAAGGTTTTTGAAGCGCGCCAGCAAACCGAACAATGGCAGTACCCATCCACCGAATTCACGCTTCAGCAATTTTCCGGAATGCGGATCACGCTTCGCCAACAGGGGCGGGGCCAGATGAAAGTGCAGTCGGTAGTCGCCTTCGAATTGTGCCGCCAGTTCCCGCTCGAAATCACCATTGCTGTACAGCCTCGCCACTTCATATTCATCCTTGTAGGCCAGCAAGCTGAAGTAGCTGCGCGCGACCGCCTCGGTCAGCGGGAGTTTGGTACTAGCTTTTTGCGGATTCGGCCCCTGTTCAAAATTGCGTACCCGCTCCACCAGGTGCAGGTAGCGATCGGCGTAGGCCTGATCCTGGTAATCGACCAGGTAAGCGCTGCGATAGGCGATGACATCGTCCAGGGATTCATCTGCTTCAGCGACCTTGTATTCGTTTGCGAGGCCTGCCTCGTCAAGTACGGCAGCAGCGTTAACGGCATAGCGACGCCCCCACAGGAAAGCCTGCCGATTTTGCTCGATCGCGACGCCGTTCAGTTCAATCGCTTCGCTGATCGAATCAGCATTGAGCGGTATTAAACCTTTTTGATAAGCGGCGCCCAGTAAAAAGAAATTGGCGTATATCGCGTCACCCAGTAGACGGTTTGCCAGCATGGTTGCGCGTACGAAGTGGCTATGCCCGCTTTCAAGTTCACCGGCGATCGCCTGCTCCATATCGACAATCGGGAACAGAGCATCCGGGTCTCGTGTGAAATCGGCGGTGGGCGATAAATGACTGTTGATCACGGCATGTGAGTGTTCCCGATTCAACTTGGCCAGCGCATCATCGGCGGCCGATACCACGAGATCGGCGCCCAGTAACAGGTGTGCTTCGCCGGCGGGAATTCGCACCGAATGAATCTGTTGCTGTGTGTCGGCCACCCGCACATGTCCGGTCACGGCCCCGAACTTTTGTGCCAGCCCGGTTTGATTGAGCACCGAGACGCCTTTCTGCTCGATGTGAGCGGCCATCCCAAGTATGGAGCCGACGGTTAGTATCCCGGTACCACCAATTCCGGTAATCAGGATGTTGAAAGGCCCATCGATCGATACTCGTTGCGGCTCTTCAGGCGGGGCCCAATCGGTCGTTTCAGCCATCGCCTGGCGTTTGCGTAACTGTCCACCGTGCACCGTAACGAAGCTCGGGCAGAATCCTCTAACACAGGAATAATCCTTGTTGCAGGCGCTTTGGTCGATAGCACGCTTGCGGCCCAGGGGTGTCGGTTTAGGGACGATCGACAGGCAGTTAGATTGAATCCCGCAGTCACCACAGCCTTCACATACGGCGTCATTGATGAATACGCGCTTGGGTGGATCTTCGAGGGTGCCTTTCTTGCGTCGACGCCGTTTTTCTGCAGCGCAGGTCTGCGCGTATATCAGCGCGGTACAGCCCGTGGTATCGCGCAATTCACACTGGATCGATTCCAGCTGTTGTCGATGCGAGATCGAGAGTCCGTCATATATCGAGAAGGTACTGTTGCGATATTGCTGCGGTTGATCGGAAACCACCGCAATTCGCCTGACGCCTTCGGCGCGCAGTTGATCGACGATTTGCGCGACCGACAAGGGACCATCAAAAGGTTGTCCGCCGGTCATGGCGACCGCATCGTTGTATAGAATCTTGTAGGTAATGTTGACCCCGGCGGCGACCGCGGCACGGATGGCCAGCAACCCGGAATGGAAATAGGTGCCATCACCGAGATTCTGAAATACGTGCGGGGTTTCGGTAAACGGCGCCTGGCCGAGCCAGGTGGCGCCTTCACCTCCCATCTGGGTGAAAGTTTCGGTGCCTCGATCCATCCAGGTTGCCATGTAGTGACAGCCGATCCCGCCATATGCCCTGCTGCCTTCAGGAACCACGGTCGAGGTGTTGTGCGGGCAACCCGAACAGTACCAGGGTTTGCGCTCGGCGCGGTTACGCGGCCTGGCAAGTGCAGCTTCCTTGGTCTCCAGGAAAGCGAGTCGCTGCTGGATCGATTCGCTGTCGAAAAAGCGGGCGATTCGCGCCGCGATAACACGGGCGATCATGCCGGGTGTCAGTTCGCCGAGATTGGTGACCAGCAGGTTGCGATCTTCATCGTATTCGCCGACTACACGCGGTCGCCGGTCAACCGGCCAGTTATATAGTTGACCGGTCAGCTGGTCTTCAATCACACTGCGTTTTTCCTCTACCACGAGGATTTCTTCCAGTCCCTCGGCAAACTTGTGCGTCATCACCGGTTCCAGCGGCCAGCTCATGCCGACCTTGTACAAGCGAATACCGATTTTGGCAGCGAGCCTGTCATCGATACCGAGATCGCTGAGTGCCTGCAGCGTATCGAGGTAGGATTTGCCGGTGGTAACAATACCAAGCCGGGCATTGTCGCTATCCAGTTCGATGCTATTCAGATTATTGGCGCGGGCAAAGGCCCTCGCCGCGTAGATCTTGTGACGTTGCAAGCGCTCTTCCTGGGCCATCGGCGAATCGGGCCAACGCGTATGAACGCCGTCTTCGGGGAGTTCGTAATCATCGGGTAACACGACCCTGACCCGGCCGGGATCTATTTCCGCGGAAATCGCCGCGTCCATGTTTTCGGTAATTGCCTTCAGTCCGACCCAGCAACCGCTGTAACGCGACAGTTCCCAGCCGAAGATTCCCAGATCCAGTACTTCCTGTACACCAGCAGGATTGAGTACCGGGCTGGTAGCGCCGATAAACATGTGATCGCTTTGATGGGGTAAGGTAGAAGACTTGCAGGCGTGGTCGTCGCCCACTACCGCGAGTACACCACCGTAGGGTGAGGTGCCGAAAGCGTTCGCATGCTTGAGCACATCCATGCTGCGATCGAGCCCGGGGCCCTTGCCGTACCAGAGACCAAAGACACCATCATACTTGGCCCCGGGAAACAGTCCGACCTGCTGGCTGCCCCAGACCGAGGTCATCGCCAGGTCTTCATTAACGCCGGGCAGAAAATGGATATTATGTGCCTCGGTAAATCGTTTCGCTTTCCAGAGTGCCTGGTCGAGCCCACCGATCGGTGAACCGCGGTAACCCGAAATGAAGCAGGCCGTGTTGAGGCCGCGTTCCAGATCACGTTGATGCTGCAAAATCGGCAATCTGACCAGTGCTTCGATGCCGGTCATAAATGCTTTGCCCGTGTCGAGGGAGTACTTGTCGTCGAGAGAGACTTTCATGGCTTCACCAGATCAGCGCGTTAAACCCTGTAATTTTAGTGTTTCAGACAGGGAGTTTTGTTGCCTATTTTCTACTGGTTTGTCCTTAATAGATAATATTTTCTATAAATAGGCAAATTATTAGAATATAATTTCTGAAATATGGATCTTTCTGCAACTGATATCAAAATTCTGACGCTGTTACAGCAAGATGCTTCCCTGACTGTGGCGGAGATTGCCGAGCAGGTGAACCTGTCGGTGTCGCCCTGTTGGCGCCGTATTAACCGTCTCGAAAAAGAGGGTGTTATCGGAAAAAAAGTTGCGCTACTAAATGCCGAGAAACTCGGTATGGGGCTGGTAATTTTTGCGCGCATCAGCCTTTCACAAAATGATGAGGCGTCACTGCATACTTTCGAGGAACGTGTACGTCAGTTCCCGGAAGTAGTCGAGTGTTATACGGTGACTGGCACGGCGGATTATTTTCTTAAAATAATTACCCGCGACATCAAGCGCTACGATCAGTTCTTGCGGCGCCATTTATTGCAAATCCCGCAGGTTAGAGACGTCAATTCGAACGTCGCTGTAACCCAGGTCAAGTACACCACCGGGTTACCGCTGGAATCCCAACTTTAGCAATCCTCACGGTTTGATTTAAGGCGAGGCGGGCCGATTTCGGATCCGCGCTTACCCGAGGTGGCAATGTCTAGATTACTGGGGTGTTACAAATGCTTGCGAAATGCATGAGTTGTAGGCTTAATACGCACTTTTCAGGGCTTGCGTGGTGCCTTTCATACATGATTAAAAAGATTCTGGTTGCTACTGACGCGTCCGCGGCGTCGAATCGCGCGGTCAGTTTTGCCGCTCGATTATCGGTACAACACGAAGCAGAAATGCTGATTTTGAACGTGATTCGCGATATGCAATTACCGGAAGAACTCAAGGAAGCGCCCGAGTTCGAAGATTTCCTCAATGCTCGAGATGACCTGATGCGCCAGGCGGCGGACCAAATCCTTAAGAATGCGAAGCAAAAGGCCAAGAAGGATGGCGCCAAAAACATACAATCTGCCATCGGCAGCGGTGACCCGGCCACCAGCGTGGCCGGATTTGCCAAGCGTCGCAACGTCGATTTGATCGTTGTCGGCACTCGCGGTCTCAGTAAAATAAAGGCCGCTTCGATGGGCAGCGTTTCGCGTAAGCTACTAGACCTGACCGACGTCAACTGCCTGGTTATACGCTAAACCGCATAAACCGGGGACAGCATACTTATTCCCCTTATTCCCGCTCGCGCGAAGCCCTCACCTTCACGGGTGTGACTGCAGTGTTATTCAGGGGGTGGTAGGTCGCGCACCCTGGACTTGGTCGGATCATAGAACGGAAAACCAACCACTTTCGCTGGCAGTCGTTTCTGCTTGCCATCGAGCTTTCCGACTTCAACCTCGGTGTCGAGTTCGCTATGTTCGACCTGGATACGACACAGTGCAAAATTCTTGCGCAGTATTGGTGAACGCACCGCGCTGGTGATTTCGCCAACCTGGTTACGCCCGATGTTGACGCAATCTCCATTGGCTGCCAGTTCATCGCCACTGAGCTCAAGCCCGACTAACACACGCTGAGGATTTTCCTTGCGCTTGATTAGCGATGCCTTGCCGATGAAATCGTCTTCCTTGGTTTTCAGCGGCACGGTAAAGGGAATTCCGGCTTCAAATGGATCGGTCTGATCGCTGAATTCGTAACCGGCAAAAATGAGTCCTGCTTCTACGCGCAGCATGTCGAGGGCTTCGAGCCCAAGCGGCGTCAGGTCATAGGCTTTTCCCGCTTCCCAGATCGCGTCCCATACGGCTGGCGCATCTTTAGGATGACAAAACACTTCGTAGCCGAGTTCCCCGGTATATCCGGTGCGTGATACCACGAGCGGAATTCCGTGTTCGTCGCCAATGCGCGCTATCGAGAAGCGAAACCATTCAAGTTCTTCGAGCGTGGCCTGGTCCGGTCGGGTCCAGATAATCTGTTTTAAAATATCGCGGCTTTTAGGGCCCTGTACCTGCAGGTTATGCAGTTGATCGGTCGAGTTACGCACCCATGCTTCGAGGCCAAGTTTGTCGGCCTGTTCGCGCAACCAGATGCCGCTCTCGTCGCTGCCGCCGATCCAGCGAAAATTATCCTGACCGAGTCGGAACACGGTGCCGTCATCGATCATACCGCCGTTTTCATAACACATCGCGGTGTAAACCACCTGGCCGACCGCGAGGCGACGGATGTTGCGGGTGACACAGGTTTGCAACAGCAGTTCGGCGTCGGGCCCTAGCACTTCGTACTTGCGCAACGGCGACAGGTCAATAACCACGGCGCCTTCGCGGCAGGCCCAGTATTCGTCGATAGCGCCATACCTGGTGTAACTGTTGGCGAGCCAGTAGCCCGCATACTCGGTGAAATTACGGGTATGTTCCAGGGTTCGTGAGTGAAACCCTGTTTCTTTGGTGAGTTGTTTCTCTGCGTCAGTAGTCATTCTGTAAGCCATCGCTTTGGTAAATGTATTTGTGTCCGGGTAAATGCGCATGTGGATATCGGTTGGATTCCAGCCATTAGCCGGGTCGACGTCGCAGGGACAGGCGGATGAAACGCATATCATATCCTTGAGGGCACGCATCAAAACGTAGTCACCGGGTCGTGACCAGGGTTCATCGAAATACATCTGGTTGGTGTCATCGATGTTGGTGTTAAAAAACAGGTTGATCGCCATCCACCCGGGCCGCGGTTGAATACCGAATGGTGCGAGCGCGCGATTGAAGTTGTCCGAGCAATTGACATGTCCGGGGTAACCGAGATCCTCGTAGTACTTGGCAGTACAGGCGGTACCGAAACTGTCGTGACGCCCACAGGTATCACGGATCAGTTCCACCAGGGGTTCGAAATCCTGGGTATAAAATTTTGCCAGTAGTCCCGGTACCGGGTAGGACTTGCCCACCACATGACGCGTACTGGTGGCGTCGATGCAGCGCTCGAGCCCCTTGTCCAGCGCGGCGATATCGAAACACTGAAAATCGGAACACTCGCGGCCCTCGACGTCGATGAGCTGGATATATTGCCCGGCCTTGACCTCGTAGGCGAACGCGGTGCGAGCCTCGATGCGTTGATCCTGTAACGGATCGGCAAGCGGATCCGGCAGGTGGATTCGGCGTTCCGCGGAATCCAGTGCCTGGCGGTGAACGAAAATGGTCAAGTCGGTGATGGTATTTTGCTGATCGACCAGCATCGGCTCACCGGGCGCGGCGACGATACAGGTCACGGCTTCGTTTGCGGTGAAGCTGATCGAGTCACCCGCGCGCGACTTCTTGCTGAAGATGCTGGTGCTGTGGGCGCTGTCGAGCGAAATACCGCGAAATTTCAGGGTGCGTGCGAGTTTGATCGCGCTTGCATCGTTACCACCCAGGATAGTCTTGAAGCCTTTGGCCTTACCATCCGCTTGGGCACCGATTAGCCGCATATCGCTGTTACCACGTGCGTCGAAAACCGTGATCTCGCCAAGCTGCATACCCTCGGGATTGACTACCTCGATGCGGTCACCGCCGAATAGTTCGAGGGCGGTGATTCCCCCCGCCCTGACAACGTAGCGTTCGGTATCCGGGGGCAGGGTATTCAACCCGGGTTCCAGCACGCGAACCGGGGAGATGAATAAGGGTGCGTTCATATAATTAAACCCTAGTCAGTTTCGAGCAGGTCGTCGTGGACGCCGTATAGATGTTGCTTGATGAGTTTTGTCGCCCCGGGTGTATCGCGTGCCGCAATCGCCTCGTACAGGGCACGATGCTGGCTGTTATAAAAATTAATGCGATCCGGGGTTAACAGTTTAGCCTTCATTGTGCGCCATTGTGAATTTCGTCGTACCTCGCTAATCCGCTCATAAAGCCAATATAAAAGCTTGTTCCTGGAGCAATGCGCCAACGCCATGTGAAACGCGGTATCCGCACGCGCAAATTTTTCCGGGTCTCCGCCGCAATCTTCGCAAAGTCGCAGCGCATTGCGCAATTCCTCGAGGTCCTGGGAACTGGCGTTGGCAATTGCCAGCCTGACCATCTGTGGCTCGACCGCAATCCGAACTTCGTTCATTTCCAGAGGGCTGGTGAGCTTGGAGATTTCCTGCTGATTAGTGGTTTCCTTGTGCGATACATAGGTTCCGCTGCCAACCTGGCGTGTGACCAGGTGCTGTTCTTCGAGTATCTGCAGGACCGAGCGAATCGTGCCGCGTGACACGCCAAATTCCACGGCCAGGTTACGTTCCGCCGGCAGACGCTCCTCGTAAGCGAATTCGCCCTCGAGAATACGGCGGCGAAGCTGGGCGGCGACGCCGCTGGTGGTAACGCCAACGCGATTGCTACCCACTTTTCGGGATGGTCTGGAATCGAGATCCGTTGCGATTTGCATGCTGCTGTCGACCGATTTCACGAGGCGTGACTCCTCAAGACTCAGTATTATTATGGTACTCTTAATTGGTACAATAGTGCTTCAAATAGAGGGTTAAATCAAGCCCTATTTGCACCCTGAAACGATCACATTCGAGGCCAGGGTGATAAAATTGGCCTCAAGCGTGAAAACACCCGATAACGCCTGAAATGGTTCAAAATAAGTCAGTTAGCATAATGTAAATTAACTATAACTAATTGATTTAATAAATTAAAATAAAAAATAATAATAAAATTCCAGTTCGTTACCCCAGGTTTGAAAAGCTGATTTATATCACCAATTTAGACCTATCGAGGAAAATTGGTCTATTCATTTAGCTATTTTTTACAAGAATTGTCTAAAAAAACGTGCTTTAGGTCTTGTCTTGTGCAACCTGATGGGTATAACATGACGGCCTGTTTGTTGCGCCCAAATCGCAGGCTGGGTAGCGCTACGATGCGTTTTCCGATGAAAAACGATAGTTACAAAATTCGGATGAATTCATCTGTAGAACCGAAGAATTGAAGCGTTTAAGACTTTAACCGTTGGAGGGTAATATGACCGATTTACAAGCACACGTGGAAGCGCCGGGACGCGCGGAACTGGTAAAGCAGGTAAGCGAAAAAATCAAGGAAACTGGTGTCGACTACATTTACTACCAGTTTATTTCTGTCACTGGACGTATTGTCGGTAAGGGTATTCCAGCCATGCACTGGGAACGACTCGCCGAGAAAGGTTTCCAGCTGGTATACGGTTCGACGGCTAACCTGTTTGTCGACCGACACGGTGATTACATTGGTTACGGCCCTGAATCATCGGAACTGGTTGGCATCCCCGATCCCGAAACTTTTTGCCAATTGCCCTGGGATAAACGCATTGGTCGCGTATTCTGTACCCTGTTCCGTAACCGCGAAGAACGCGAGAATCCGGGTGGCGCGTTGACCTCGGATTGCCGCGGTAACCTGCGTCGTATCCACAATGAATTCCAGGACAAACACGGCCTCGACATGCGCTGTGGCACAGAGCCGGAAATGATGTGGTTGAAGCGTGGTGAAGACGGCAAGATGAGCGGTGGTGTTACCAAACCGAATTGTTATCACATCGACCAGTTCGAAGAACTGCGCCCATCCTTCATGAAAGTTATCGAATATTCGATTCAAATGGGTCTCGATATCATCCAGGGCGATCACGAGGACGCACCCGGTCAGCTCGAATTGAATACCCAGTTCGACGATGTACTGCGTAACGCGGACCGTTTGACTACCTATCGCCAGATCTGCGCCCAGGTTGCGCGCGAAGATAACCTCATCGCCTGCTTCATGTCCAAGCCATTCATGGGTGTGTCGGCTTCCGGTTGCCACCACAACATGTCGCTGTGGCGCGGTGGTGAAGATGTGGTTAATAAACTTGGCATGGAATCCCTGGCTGGTATGGATGGCGCTTTCAGTTATCGCGTCGGTGGTGAAAATACTTTCATGCCTGATCCCTCGATCGATGAACGTGCACCCGGTCCAATCGGGTTGCAATCTATCGGTGGTGTTATCAAGCACCTCGGTGCGTTAACCTCGATCGGTTCGTCCACGGTTAACTCTTATCGCCGCTTGTGGGATACCGGTTTCTGGGCGCCGATCTTCGCCGACTGGGGATACCAGAACCGTACCTGTGCGTTGCGTGTCTCGGCACCGGGTCGGTTTGAATACCGTTCGGTCGATTCGATGGTGAATCCTTACTTAATGGGTTCAGCGCTATTGAAGGCTTTCGATGATGGTATCGACAATAACCTCGATCCGGGCGAAGCCGAAGAGCGCAATATTTACGAAGCGATCGATGCAGGTAAGGATGTCAAGAAGTTGCCGATGTCGCTGGGCGAAGCACTCGATGAACTGCGCGCCGATGAAGTTATAAAGTCAGCCATGCCAGGTGAGATGTTCAAAGTTTTCGAGCACTACAAGCGTGACGAGTGGGAGCGATTTAATCACACCGTTACTGATTGGGACGTCGAAACCTACCTCGATTGCTTGCCCTAACAAAGCTTGTTCCAGCCCGGCGTCGGCATGGCCCGCGCCGGGTTTAGGCACAAATTTCTGCTGCTGCGGCAGCTGGTTTTAATTTCAAGAGGATAATCTTATGTGTGGTATTGCTGGACTAATCTGGAAAGGTGGTGTCACCAGCGATATCGGTAGCGAGATGACCCAGATGCTTCAGGCGTTGAAGCACCGTGGGCCGGACTCTACCGGTTTTGCGCTTTATGGTAAGGGTGATGAAGGCGTGCACGTGTTGCGCTTTAAAGTTGCCGAGCAGGAAGAAATGAAAACAGGTTTCGATATCCATCGCCTGGTGATCGAACGCAAGGCCGCGGTTGATACTCGCCTGGCAGAAATGGGCGCCGAGGTCATCGAAAGGGAAGATGCCACCGAGTATGCATTTCGTTACCACTTTAAATTCGACGGTGATCTGAAACGGTTAATCGATTTCATCGAAGACCTCGATGGTGTTGAAATCCTGTCCGTTGGTAAAGCACTGGAGTTGATCAAGGACCTCGGTGATGCAACCGTAGTTTCCGATCAATACGGCTTGAAAGGTTTTGTTGGCACCCACGCGATTGGCCATACGCGTATGGCGACCGAGTCGGACGTCGATATTCGTTCCGCGCATCCCTACTGGGCTTACCCGTTCAATGATGTATCGGTAGTTCACAATGGCCAGTTGACCAATTACTGGACCATGCGCCGCGATCTCGAACGTCGTGGCCACCGTTTCATGTCGAACTGTGACTCGGAACTGATCGCGGTTTATATCGCCGATCGAATCGACCACGGTGATGAGCTCGAAGGCGCGATGCAGAGGACCATCGATGTCATAGATGGTGTGTTCACCTACCTGGTCGCAACCGGTAACCAGCTGGGTATGGCCAAAGACGTGATGGGTGCCAAACCCATGGTGCTCTACGAGAGCGATGAATTTGTCGGCCTGGCTTCGGAAGAAGTGGCCATTCGCAGTATTTTCCCACGTGAAATCGACACCTGGGATCCTTATCAAGGGGAGGTAAAGGTATGGGCAGCGTAACCACATCCCATGAAATGGGGCTGCATGAAGAGCAGCTCGCGGGTCGTACCCAACAGATGTTTTTCTCGGCTACCGAGGAAGAGAATTTCACCTATCCATGGGGCTATGAAGTTGATTTTGAAAAAGTGGCGGACTTCGACGCCGCGGATATGGAGATTGCCGAAATCAATATCGCGATTCGTGATTTGATGAAATCAGGACACGGTACCATTACCGTGAAAAATCCGCGTGCCAAGCACTCGCTCGGAGTAGGGATTCTGAATCGTTTGAACCTGAATTTCGAAGGCAGCCTCGGCTACTTTGGCTGCGGTCTGATTGATGGCCCCAATATCCACATCAGTGGTCGGGTCGGCTGGTCATGTGCAGAAAACATGATGGCGGGCAAGGTGGTGATCGAAAAGAACGCGGGTTCGCTGTTCGGTGCTGCGATTCGCGGCGGCGACCTGGTTTGCAAGGGGCAGGCAGGCGCGCGCGTCGGTATCGACCAGAAGGGCGGCACCATTATTGTCGGTGACAGTGTCGGTGCATTCACCGGTTTCATGATGCAACGTGGACGCATGATTATTCTCGGTGACGCCGGCGATAATCTCGGCGATTCGATGTACGACGGCACGATTTACGTGGGCGGCAAAATTGCCAGCCTGGGCGTCGACTGTGTCGAAACCGAAATGACCGATCTCGACAAGCGTTACCTCGAAGGCAAGCTGTCTCAGTATGGCATGTCGGCGCCAAACGGCATCGACAGCATGATCAAACTGACTTCTGGCAAGCAATTGTGGAACTACGATAACCTTGAACCTACGGAGAAGAAACTGGTGCTCTAGGCACGGGTTTCAATCTTGGAGAATTAAGATGTCTGATAAAAAAATAGATCCCTATCACCTGGGGAACAGTTTTATCTTCCCGCCCGAGGTGATGAATGATATTCACATCAAGGCGGAACTCGGCCGTTACCGTATGCGTGGTTTCTCGCTGTTCAAGAAGATTCCGACCTGGGACGACCTGACTTTCATGCCCGGTACCCTGACACGTTTCGTTATCGAGGGTTACCGCGAAAAATGTTTAACCAAGACCATCATCGGTCCCAATGCCAAGATTCCGTTGGAGCTTGATATTCCGGTATATATTACCGGTATGTCTTTCGGTGCGTTGAGCTACGAGGCCAAGACAGCGCTCGCGCGTGGCGCCACCATGGCAGGCACAGCAACCTGTTCCGGTGAAGGCGGCATGATTCCCGACGAGCGTCGTTACTCGTCCAAATGGTTTTACCAGTGTATCCAGTCGCGTTACGGTTTTAACCCGAATCACTTGCGCCTTGCTGATGCAGTCGAGTTCTTTATCGGCCAGGGCTGTAAGGTTGGCCTCGGCGGACACCTGATGGGTCAGAAAGTAACCGACCAGGTGGCGGAAATGCGTTCGCTCCCTGCTGGTATCGACCAGCGTTCGCCGGCACGCCATCCTGACTGGATGGGGCCGGATGACCTGGCGCTGAAAATTCAGGAAGTTCGCGAAGCCACCGATGGGCAGATTCCAATTCAGTTAAAGCTGGGTGCGGCACGTGTTTACGACGACGTGCGTATGGCGGCCAAGACTGGACCCGATTCGATTTACATCGACGGTATGGAAGGCGGTACCGGTGCCGGTCCGCACCTGGCGACTGAAGATACCGGTGTTCCCGGTATCGCAGCGATCCGCCAGGCGCGTCAGGCGCTCGATGACGTCGGCATGTCGGGTGAAATCACCCTGGTTTACGCGGGTGGAATCCGTAACGGTGCAGACCTTGCGAAAGCGATAGCACTCGGTGCCGACGCAGTCGCAATCGGCCACTCTGCGCTGATCGCGTTGAACTGTAACAAAGATATTCCGGAAGCTGATTTCCCGAATGAAATGGGTGTCGATCCGGGTTATTGCTACCACTGTCATACCGGTCGTTGTCCGGTCGGTGTTGCGACCCAGGATCCGATCCTGCGCCAGCGTCTCGATCCTGATTCGGCGGCAGAGCGGGTTTACAACTTTCTGCATACGCTCACCATCGAAGCGCAGCTGTTCGCGCGCGCCTGCGGCAAGACCAACATCCACTCGCTCGAGCCGGAAGACCTGGCTGCACTGACGATGGAAGCGTCGGCCTGTGCGCAGGTGCCGATGGCCGGTACCCAACACACCGTCGGTCGTCCCGACATGACACGTTTCTAAGGAGGGCGTGAAAATGACTGAACTAAGTATTAATCATTTCCTCGAAGGCGATGGTGTTGATACCGAGCGTGAGAAGATCATCGGGCAACATATCGGTTATCGCTACGATGTAAACCTGGTGCCGGATATGGAGCGTTGCACACCATTCCTACGCAAATACATGGAAATCATGGGCTGGAGCGATTTGAACTGGCTCGAAGATGTGCATATGGGCTACGAGGAAGGCAATCCCGCGGTATTCGATCGCAATATCAACGGCTGGGTAACCATTCCCGACGATATCGAATTGCCGGATAATCAGCAGGATCGAGACATGATCGCGCGCGAGCTGCTGGTGAAATTCCAGATGGCGAGCGGCCACCCGATGGTGGATCTGCGCAAGGCTTACGAAAAGTTTGCCTGAGGAAGATACGAGCAATTAGCGGGCGAAAAGGATTATTTGGAGTTACCGATAATCCTTTCCGCTATTTTGATCATGAAGCCTTTATATGTTATTTATACGGATCTTTAATAAATATATAAAGGGTGGGGATTTTCATTCGGGTAGTTAAATTTTCCTGTGAGTGATCAGACTTTTTTGAAAATCATTGCGTGGTATGCCGGTTGGATGCCGGTTTAAATTTACAATTCTCATAACTATAAGGGGGGAGAAAAATGGATAACGAGCTAACCGCGCTCGGGATAATATTTACCGAGTTTTATTATTGGGTCACCGTCGTGTTCATGTTCCTGATTCACGTCGGTTTCTGTGTGTATGAGGTAGGCGCCTCACGCTACAAGAACCATACGCACACCTTGATGAAGAACACCATGGTTATCCCGCTGGTAACTGTCACCTTCTTCTTCTTCGGCTGGTGGATTTATTTTGCGTTTGTCAATGGTCCCTGGATCATCGGTCCCCTGGTAGACGCGCCCTTTGCGACACCCTGGAGCGAGCTGATGGGCACGCATATGGGTGGCCCACCGCAAGAAGGCGGTGTTCTGACCGCGGACGATACCGCCTTCTGGGCACGTATTAATGGTGTATTCTGGGCCGCTTTCCTGCTGTTCTCGTGGACTGCCGCTTCCATCGTCTCCGGTGCGGTCATCGAGCGTATCCGTCCCAGCGCTTTCTGGGTACTGGCGGTGGTCATCGGATCCTTTACCTGGATCATCGATGCCTCCTGGGGCTGGTCCTGGAACGGCTGGATGGTGCAAAAACTGGGTTATCACGATGCCTACGCATCCGGTGTAATCCACGCGATAGCTGGCGGTTTCGCGCTGGGCGTTTTACTGGTGCTGGGTCCACGCATCGGCAAATTTGCTGCTGACGGTACGCCAAGGAATATTAATCCGCATAATCCCTGGCTGGTAACCATAGGACTATTCCTGATCTATACCGGTTTCTGGGGCTTCTACGTGGCCTGTAATATCCCGATTATCGACGTTTACGGTCCCGCCATGCTGGATGTGCCTGACAAGACTTTCTTCAGTGCCACCAATATCTACCTGCAGCCAACCACTTTGTCTGCGATAACGTTTAACTTCCTGATGTCGCTGTCGGGTGGTTTGATGGCGGCCTACCTGATTTCGGATGGTGACGCGTTCTGGACCTACTCCGGTGGTCTGGCGGGAATCATTGGTGCTTCGTCGGGTAACGATCTGTATCACCCCATCCAGGCCATGCTGATCGGTGCTGGCGGTGCCATCCTGGCTTACAAGATGCACTTCTGGGTGGAACGCAAGTTCAAGATCGACGACGCCGTCGGCGCGGTCGCGGTGCATGGTTATGCCGGTTTTTACGGTATCGTCATGGCAGGTTTCATGTTATGGGGTTATCCGTCCTCACCGTTTGAGGGGTATGCGCCTATCACACCCTGGGGCAACTTCCTGGGTGCCTTGATCATGTTTTTCGTGCTGGGCTTCATCCCGGCGTGGATCGTGTCGAAGATCCTGCACGGCATGGGCAAGCTACGCATTCCGCGAGAAATTGAACTGGTCGGTCTGGATATCAACCATGAAACCCAGCGTGCAATTGATGCCGACGAGGTTGCCCGTGCGATTCGAGCAGAAGCCGGTTAGCGGTTCCTGATTTTACAGATCGATAACTGATACGTTAGGAGAAAATATTATGTCTACAGGTCTAGTTGATAACTGGCTCAATCTGGATACCTTTGGTGCGATCTACCCCTTCGTTGGTTCGGAAGGATTTCTGACAATCCTGGGGTTGGTTTTCTGGTTTGGCTGGCACGTCTGGCAACACCAGAAGGAATCCGCCGAATTCAAGGGTGATATTGAAAACATCAATAGACAGGGAGGTCCAGGCAAGGTGCTCGATGACGAGGGCAGACGGGAAATGGAGGACGCCGTAGGTCAGTAATCCCTGCGGCAATTTCGGAAAGATGTTGTAGTATGGCCCCTTCGATTTTCAGATCGAAGGGGCTTTTTTATTACCGCCGAATGCGCTTGATGCGAACAACATCAGGAGTTAGTGATGATTAAAAATGCACTCTCGGTCATGCCGACACGACAGATCGTTTATATCGTGCCCATAATCGTGATACTGGTGATGTCGTTTTACTACGGAGATATGTACGCCAAGTGCGCCGGCAACAAGCAGTTTCGGGCATCGCTAAATGAGTTACTGGCTGTAACGAGTGCTTCCGGGCAATTCCGCTTGACGGATGCTACGGATTTCGGCTGGGACAGGGTCAGGGTCGTCACAGATTTTAAACCCGAAGCGAGCGCCAGCGAGTGCCCCTTCAACTGGAACTGGACCCGCGGCGAGCGCGATTCGCTGATCTCATCCGGACTACTGACGGTACTGATATTTGTTCGCCGGGGCGCGATTGTTAATTACGTCGAATTGCGTCATGACGAAGTTGCATTTTACGGTGCGGATGCCAGTTTGTCGCCGCAGGCTGCTGTGTTCAGCATCGGTGCGAATCACGACCATAGCGGTGGTGTCAGGCTGACATTGAACAACCCGGAATAGGTCGAGTATAGGGGTGCAGTAAATCAACCACATCCGTAACCAGAGTTCACCCAGGATTTGGGCTGGGTTCTGGCGAGCGGGTAAATGGGTGTCGTATTACTGATATATCGCAGTCCGGTTATTTGTAAAATGTCGTAATTTGAGTAGACCAGCCACGATCCCGTGGGAGAAGCGGCCAGTCTTGTTAACAAAGTTTTGAGGGTATGCAACGTGGCCACGATAATAGATGGTAAGGCGTTTTCAGCGAACCTGCGCGGAGAAATCGCGCGCAAGGTCGAAATTATAAAACAGAAACATTCCCTGACGCCGGGGTTGGCTGTAGTGCTGGTGGGAGAGGATCCTGCGAGCCAGGTTTACGTCCGCAGCAAGGGCAAGCAAACCCAGGAAGCCGGCATGAACTCCTACGAGCATAAACTCGAAGCGAGTACCAGTCAGGGTGACTTGCTAGCGTTGATCGACCAGTTAAATAATGATCCCGATGTTCACGGTATCCTGGTGCAGCTACCGTTGCCGGATCATATCGATGAAGAAGCGGTGATCAACTCTATTTCGGTCGATAAGGACGTCGATGGTTTTCATCTCTCCAATGTCGGTCGTCTCTCGATTGGTGCTGACGGTATCGTGCCCTGCACTCCGCTGGGTTCACTGATGATGCTCAAGGATCATCTCGGCGATCTTTCCGGTATGAAAGCCATCGTCGTCGGACGCTCTAATATTGTTGGCAAGCCGATGGCCGCACTGCTATTGAAAGAAAGCTGCACTGTTACTATTGCACATTCGCGTACCCGTGATCTACCGGGTGAATGCCGCCAGGCGGATATCGTGGTCGCCGCGGTAGGACGCCCCGAAATGGTCAAGGGCGACTGGATTAAGCCGGGCGCTACCGTTATCGATGTCGGTATTAACCGCATCGAGAAAGAAGATGGCACTACGCGGTTGGTGGGTGATGTCGAATTTGGTAGCGCGGCAGAGGTGGCTGGCGCAATAACACCGGTGCCGGGAGGAGTAGGGCCGATGACAATCGCTTGCCTGTTGCACAACACCTTGCAGCAAGCCTGTCGTCTTAACCATGTCGAGATGCCGGAATAAAGCGAGGTTGTGCCCGTTCGATATTGTTTGAGGTGGCGAAGGTGATAATTCCGCCGCCTGTCTAACTCGAGCCAGGTTGATTATGTCCCTGATTCTGCGACGTAGCCTGATATTTATCACCCTGTTGGTAGCCGGGTTGTTAAT
>CALJYH010000061.1 GCA_937984095.1 uncultured Gammaproteobacteria bacterium
CTCCCTGGTCGGATCATTAACGTCGGGCTGGGTGTTCAAGCTAAAGTTCTCGATCCCATTTAATACGGTTTGACCGTTGCCGATAAATATCGACAGGTTGTTTTCGCGCTCGTCGATCACGGTTATATCAATTTTCCCGGCGAGTTCATTCAACAGGGCATCACGTCGGTCAAGTAAATCTGCGGACTGTTGGGTCGAGCTGCTCGATGGTGCCATATCGTTGAGGCTGATATTGATGTCGCGAATTTGCGATACCAGTAAATTAATTTCATCGACCACGTCGCGAATCTCCGTCGTCGTGTTCCTAGACAGTTCCTCGAAACGGGCATCAATACTCTGGAACCGACCGGCCAGGGTTTGTGCCGTATTAATCAAGGCGTAACGGGCTGTGCCTGAGGCCGGATCATCGGCAACTCCCTGCGCCGACTCGAAAAAGTCGTTTAATATCGGGCTGATACCACCATTAGGATCGGCCAGCACATCGTCGATATGCGACGCTAGCTCGCTGAAACGGGTGACTCGCGCATAGGACGAGGTCGTGTCACGGACCTCCCGGGTCAGGAATTGATCGTAGGAACGCACGATCGAATCAATCTGTACGCCGTTACCGTAGTAATTACCGCCAAAATAAGATGGATCATTGGTGCCAAACTCTACAGTTTGGCGGCTGTAACCCGGTGTATTGACATTGGCGATATTGTGGCTCGTGGTACCGAGAGCACGCTGAAACGAGAGTAAACCGCTAACGGCAGTATTCAGGATATCAGGCATGATCGGTTATTCCCGTGTCGAGCCTGGCGAGGCCGCGTTGCAGGGTCTCACCCTTGAGTATGTTCAGCACCTTGTCCGCATACTGCGGATCGGTAGCATATCCTGCGTTATGAATCTCCCGGATAAAAGCCTGATCGTCACCCGCCTGCGTCAGTGCCTGCTGGTATCGAGGATTGCTATGAACAAATTCGACATAATCGGCAAAGCTTTGTGCCGGGGTGTCATAAGCCCGAAAACGGGATACTTGGCTTTGCAGGATTCCATCGCGAAATTCCAACGATGTCTTTTGCAAGGAAGGCCCCTGCCAGTCGGGACCGGCCTTGATACCAAACAGGTTGTTGCTACTGCGACCATCGGCGAACTTCATAGTATGCTTGCCCCAGCCTGTTTCCAACGCAGATTGCGCTACCAGCAAGCGGGCACTGATACCCAGAGTATCGGCTGCGGCCTGCGCCTGGGGCAAAATATCGGCGATAAATCTGTCAGGACTTTGCCAGCGATTGTTGGCTCGTTCGATTCTCGAAACCTCGGCAAAATCGTCATCCACCACCCTGCCAACCCGCACTGTCGATGTCTCCTCGGTTGAGGCCGGTAGAACCCCCGTCGGATTTTCATCATCTGCGGAGACCACCTCAGACGGGACCTCCACGTTCTTTACCGTGGGTATACCTGGGTTGAGCGTAGCAACCCTCGCCGGGGAAAAATCCAGTTCGGGTGCGGTCGCCGTATCACCCGATTCCGCCTCACTGCCAGGTATTTGCTGCAGAATCAATTTAGCGACCCCGAGCCGATTCTGGCCGGCCACGGTTTGCGCCAGTTGCTTGTCATACATTTCCTGGTAAAAATTCATGTAAGAGCTGTCTTGCCCGGTATCGATCTTTGCTGCCGAGCGCATCGCGGCCAGCATCTGCTGTACAAACAATCCTTCGAACTGCTGTGCGACTGATTTTGCTGCGTCGTCAGAACCGCCACGAGCACCTAGCTTCAGGTCACCAAACTGTTGAAAATTAAGATAAAAATCCGTTTGATTGGAAATCGACATAAACCCTGCCGCCTAAATTACGATTAGCTCGGCGGTCAGTGCGCCAACCTGCTTGAGGGATTCGAGGATCGCGACCAGGTCGCCCGGCGAGGCACCGACCTGGTTCACCGCGCGCACGATTTCGTTCAGGGTCACGCCCTCGGGGAAACGAAACATGCGACTGAAATCCCTGGTAACCGCAATATCAGATTCCTCGGTTTCGACTGTCCTGCCGCGTCTAGCGAAGGGAGCCGGCTGACTGACGTCGCTGGTGTTGGTAATTGTCACGGTAAGATTACCGTGTGAAACCGCTGCAGAATAAACCTTGACGTGATTACCAATGACCACCGTGCCCGAACGCGCATTGATGATAACCTTGGCCGGCGCTTCCCCCGGCTGAAATTCGAGGTTTTCGATAAACGACATGAATCCGACGCGCTGGGAGACGTCTCGCGGAGCGTTAATCGCGACCGTGACGCTATCCTGCGCGTTCGCATTATTGGGTCCCAGGACCTGGTTGATGGTGTCGGCAAGACGTTTCGCAGTCGTGAAATCGGCGCGTTTCAGGTTCAATGTAATCTGGTCTCCACTGGCAAACGGATTGGCGATTTCGCGCTCAATCGTTCCTCCGCCGGGGATCCGTCCGACGCTCGGCACATTGATCGTGATCGACGAGCCGTCAGCACCCTCGACGCCGAGGCCGCCGACGATGAGATTACCCTGGGCAAGGCCATAAATGTTACCGTCGGCGCCTTTGAGCGGCGTCATCAGCAGGCTGCCGCCGCGCAGGCTCTTGGCATTGCCGAGGGACGACACGGTGACATCGATGGCCTGACCGATTTTCGCAAACGGCGGCAGATCGGCATGCACCGAGACCGCGGCTATGTTTTTCACATTCGGTTTTACATTCGGTGGCAGGGAAACGCCGTACTGGGACAGCATCGCTTTCAGACTTTGCACGGTAAACGGGGTTTGCGAAGTCTGGTCACCGCTGCCGTCGAGGCCGACGACTAGCCCGTAGCCAACCAGCTGGTTGCTGCGCACGCCCTTGATGGTGGTGATATCCTTGATCCGCTCGGCCCATAACGGCTCAAGAAAACCGATTAAAATCAAAAAGATAAATAATTTCGTAAGCTTCATGTCAAACTCCTAGTAAGGGAATGCCGGGCTGTCGAAAAAGCGCGACAGCCAGCCCTTGGTATTGGATTCGGCAATGACACCACCCCCGCCGTAATAGATTCGTGAATTCGCTATCTTGCGCGAAAAGATAGTATTATCGGTGTCGATATCTTCCGGTCGTACGATACCGGACAGTCTAATGTATTCAGAACCCTGGTTAAGACCGATAAGCTTTTCTCCCCGAACCACTAGATTGCCGTTGGGAATGACATCGACCACGGTGACCGCGATCTCGCCACTCAGGCTGTTGCTCTGCGCACTGTCACCACTGCCGGAAAACTCTCGTTCGCCGTCGAGGGTCGAGTTCAGTACCAGGTTACCGTTAACGGTCGGGCCGGTGCTGCCAAAGATTGCCGAGGCGCTGAGGTCGATTTCGTCGTCCTTATCGGTATTGGTTTCCGCCGACTTGAACGCATTGGTCGATTCCGACAGAACCACGCTGAGCACATCACCGATACGATAAGCCTTGTTATCTTCGAACAGTTGTACGGTGCGTCCATACTGAAAAATCGAACCGTTGGCCTCTGGTTGAAATTGCTCTGCGTTCAGGTCCACCGGAGCGTACTGAGGATCTGGCTGGACCACGATCCTGGTCTGTGAACAACCGCCCGCAAGGCCAATAAGCAGCAGCGTGACTATTAATCTGGATATACGCGTCATTGCGTCACCTAGGTGTTGTTGTTGAGGTATTGCATCATGCCGTCAGCAGTAGCAATTAACTTTGAATTCATTTCGTAGGCGCGTTGTGTCTCAATCATGCTGACCATCTCCTCGACGATGTTCACATTCGAGGATTCGAGTGAACCCTGGCGTAAACGACCGAGTCCGCTTTCACCAGGAGTTCCCTCTTGCGCGGCGCCGCTGGAAGCCGATTCGATATAAAGGTTTTCACCGATCGACTGCAAGCCGGTCGGATTAATGAAGTTGGTGACCTGAATCGTGCCTATGGCAGTCGGTGAAGCCTGGCTCGGGAGTAGCACGCTGACGATTCCATCGGTACCTATGGTAACCGTCTGGGTATCGCTTGGCAGCGTGATTCCAGGCTGCAATTCATAGCCGCTAGCGGTAACCATTTGCCCCTGGTCGGAAATCATGAAGCTACCATCGCGGGTATAGGCCTGGGTTCCATCGGGCAATAAAACCGGGAAAAAACCCTTACCATCGATGGCGATATCCAGCGATTTGCCGGTATTCTCTATGTTTCCCTGGGTATGAATCTTTTCGGTTGCAACCACGCGGGTACCGGTACCGAGCATCAAACCCGAGGGTAAACGCGTGTCTTCAGAGGTTTGCGCGCCCACCTGGCGCAGGTTCTGGTACAAAAGATCTTCGAATGCCGCGCGCGATTGCTTGAAGCCGGTCGTGCTGACATTGGCGAGATTATTGGAAATCACCGTAAGCCGCGTTGCCTGCGCATCGAGCCCGGTTTTTGCAACCCAAAGGGCCTGGTTCATGTTACTTCTCCATGGATTAGTTCTGATGAAGAACTATGCAGTTACCATGCCAACTAGATAGATAAACTCATTTCGGCGAGGACACTATCCCGCAGTAGCGTCCTGGTCTAAGGTAAATACCTAATAAAAACTGACAGCCCATCACTCAATCCAGTAAATTCGTCGTCTCATTGAACGCCAGCGCTTTATAAGATGGTTTGAATTCTGTACTCTAACTGATGTCGGGAATTCCCAAGTGAGATCGATATCATGACAAAGACAAAGAAAGCCGCGGTGAAAAAGAAATCCATCGCCAAAAAGCCCGCCTCAAAAAGCAAACGGGCAACCCGTAAAAAAGCACCTGCCAGGAAAGCCAGTGTTAAAAAGAAAAAAACGGTCACAAAACGTAAGCTTGCTTCAAATACCCGCCAGGCATTACTCAAGAAACTGCGGGAAGATTTAAAAGCAACCAGGGCGAGCCTTAAAAATGCAAGAACGGCTGCTAAAGATGAACTTAAACTCGTTAAAGCGTCTGCAAAGGCTGAAATCGACCTGTTAAACGAGAATCTCAAGGCTGCATTAAAACGAGAACAGGCGCTGTTAAAACTGGGAGAACAGAAGGCCAAGATGATGCTGGCGGCGGGCCAGCGCTGGGAGAAAAAGCAGGTCGCAAAAATCAGGAAGCTAGCGGCGAAAAAATCCAAATAAGGCAAGTCCCCAGGCCGCTTTAAAGCCTGTATGGTAAGATTGCTCAATGAAGCGACAGCTCTCAGCTATTCTGTATGCGGATGTGGCTGGCTACAGCCGCCTTACGGGTCAGGATGAGGAACAAACCCATCAGCAACTGAACACCGGGTTAAATCTACTCGGCGAAATAATCACGGCTCACGACGGCAGCAAAGTCCACGAGGCGGGTGACGCGATACTGGCTGAATTCTCCAGCGCAACCGAAGCCGTTGATACGGCCGTCGAATTTCAAAAGTTAATGGCCTCTCGGGACTCGGATCCAGGCGCAGGTGAGCTAATCGAATTCAGAATTGGGGTAAATATCGGAGAGGTCATTCACGATCGCGGTGACATCTATGGAGACGGTGTTAATATTGCCGCGAGAATTCAAGATGTTGCAGCTCCGGGTGGCTTATGCGTTTCGAGCGCGGTACTGGAGCAGTTATCGTCAAAAAACTATAACTTCGACGATCTTGGCTACCGCAATTTTAAAAATATAGAAAGACCCGTTCACGTATACGAGATCAGGCTTCCTGAGCTATCTGATCGTCATCCGATGCAGGCAGTCGAATCCCGGGTTCAGGGTCAACCGCTGTTTGACGATGCCATCGAAAAACCGCCGATAACAACGGGGCATTGTTCCTGTGGTTCAATAAGACTTGAAGTAACCCAGGAATCACTGGGTACGGGATTCTGTCATTGCCAGATATGCAGGCGTTGCACGGGAGCACCGGTATTTGCCTGGGCTGCCTTCCCCATTGAAGCGGTAAAATTTACCCACGATAAACCCAAATATTACCGGTTGTCTTTAATAGCCGAAAAAGGATTTTGCAAAAAGTGTGGGTCCTTTGTGGTCTGGCGAAGCTTAAAACCTGAGCCAGCCAATTACCTCGCGATCCCGACTGCTATCCTCGACAACCCGGAAGATTATGCCCCGACCTGGCATGGAGGAATAGAAAGCCAGATACCCTGGCTACAAATTCACGATGATCTTCCCAGAACACGGTGTGCAGAATCTCCTTTTCTGAAGAAGTCATGGGGCTCAATGGGCGCTTCCGACCCTGATAACTGGGTATCGCTGGAGTACGGAAAGGCAAAACAGCTCGATGAGGACTCAGCCTCAAGTTGATAAAGATATTGAACTTGGGCTAGTTATTTCCTGTTTTATTAGTTGGCAGACGCTGCAGGCTGGCTCACAGGAGTCAAGGCTTTTCGTTGCAAGTCAGTGGAACGTTTCCCATGCGCGTGCATTTCAAAGACACATTTACGAGGACAGGACAAACAGGGATTTAGATCGGCTCCAGCGGTGGATCTAGCAGGTTGAACAGGCGTTCCATGTGTTCGATGGCCTCGCGCCCGCTGTCGGTGAGCTGTCCGCCTTCGGCGGTGGTAATCAGTCCCTTTTCGAACATGCGTTCAGCCGCCGCAATTACAGCTGGATCGGGGTTGTCGTGTACATTCATCGCCACCGGGCCGCCCATGCTGAAGCGCCGCAGTAGGTTGAGTTCATCAATGAGTTCTGGATCGATATGCATATTCTTGCCCC
>CALJYH010000062.1 GCA_937984095.1 uncultured Gammaproteobacteria bacterium
GTCATCGAGGGTACAAATTCTGCGTCTTTCATCACATGGTCCGATAATCTAGATGGGTGACGGGTTTACACCCGTCACCCGATTATAAATCAGGAATCCATTTTTTCCTTGAGCAAATCACCAAAACTGGTGGTTGTTCCCTTGGCATCGCTACTTGCCGCATAATCCTTCAATGCTTCTTGCTCTTCGTCGGTATCCTTGGCCTTGATCGAAAGGTAAATACTACGCCCCTTGCGATCCATCCCGGTAATCTTGGCTTCGATTTGATCGCCCTCATTCATGAATGAGCGTGCGTCTTCAACTCGATCTTTTGCCATTTCAGAAGCTCGTAACAGGCCTTCAATTCCATCCCCGAGATCAACTACGGCCGCCTTGGCATCAACCGATATTACGGTACCAGTTACAATACTTCCCTTCGGTCTATCCGCGATAAAGCTCGCGAAGGGATCTTTTTCGATCTGCTTGATTCCAAGCGAAATGCGCTCGCGCTCGGGATCAATAGACAATACCATGCCTTCGATTTCCTGTCCCTTCTGGTATTCCCGCACGGCTTCCTCACCTGGCTTGTTCCACGACAGGTCGGTTAGATGGATCAGGCCATCAATATTGCCTTCAAGCCCGATAAAAATACCGAAATCGGTTATGGACTTGATCTTGCCAGAGATAATATCACCCTTGTTGCAGGTGGTACCAAATTCTTCCCATGGATTGGGTTTGCATTGCTTCATTCCCAGTGAGATGCGGCGGCGTTCTTCGTCGATTTCAAGGATTACAACTTCCACTTCATCGCCCAGGTTTACCACTTTATTGGGATTCACATTTTTGTTAGTCCAATCCATTTCCGAAACGTGGACCAGGCCTTCTACCCCGTCTTCGATCTCAACAAAGCAGCCATAATCAGTGATATTACTGACATGTCCGAACAGGCGTTGACCTTCCGGATAGCGGCGCATGAGGTTTTCCCAGGGATCATCGCCCATTTGTTTCAGGCCGAGTGATACGCGGTTCTTGTCCCGGTCAAACTTGAGTACAACAACATCGATTTCCTGCCCAATTTCAACCACTTCGGAAGGATGCTTGACGCGTTTCCAGGCCATATCGGTGATATGTAGCAAACCGTCGATACCGCCAAGATCAAGAAAAGCACCATAATCGGTAAGGTTTTTAACAATTCCGCGTACGCGTTCGCCTTCTTTGAGTGTGCCGAGCAGTTTTTCACGTTCCTCGCTGAATTCTTTCTCCACCACAGCACGTCGCGATACCACGACGTTATTACGCTTTTGATCGAGTTTAATAATTTTGAATTCGAGTTCTTTTTCTTCAAGATAAGCGGTGTCACGAACCGGACGCACATCAACCAGTGAGCCTGGCAGAAAAGCACGGATTTCGCCGATATCAACCGTGAAGCCGCCTTTAACCTTGCCAGTGAATCGACCGGTGACGATTTCATCGGCCTCCTGGGCCTGCTCGAGTCGAGTCCAGGCACGTGCGCGTTTGGCTTTTTCACGAGACAGGCGTGACTCACCATAACCATCTTCAAAAGAATCCAGCGCTACTTCGACCGTATCGCCAATCTTGACGTCAAGTTCACCGCTTTCATCGTAAAATTGTTCTACCGGGATAACGCCCTCTGACTTGAGGCCTGCGTTGACGATAACAACATCGCGGTTGATATCGACGACTTCACCGGTGATTATTTCACCCACACGCATATTCATTTGGGTGATGCTTTGCTCAAACATTTCTGCAAAGTTTTCAGACATGGAAGAATCCTAAAAGAGTTTTTCGATAGCTAACCTGGATACAATCAGCTATCACGTTTAGTTAAAAAAACCCTGCAGACAGTGCGCCTACAGGGACCTGGTTTGTACAAGCTTAGACGTTTTCTCTGATATGACTCAGTACCAGTTCGGTAACCTGTGTCAGGTCGAGTAAACTCGAGTCCACGACTAATGCATCTTCTGCAGGCCTTAGCGGTGAGACGCTGCGACTCTGGTCGCGTTCGTCACGCTCGGCTATGTCCGCACGAAGGTGCGCGATATTAGCGGATAATCCCATATTTATCAACTGCTTATATCGTCTATGGGCACGAATTTCGATACTTGCGTTCAAAAAGAACTTAAATCGGGCTTTTGGGAACACTACCGTGCCCATATCGCGTCCATCAGCGACCAGTCCGGGAGGCTTTAAAAACGAGCGCTGCAGGCTCAGCAAGCCTTCACGGACCGCGGCGTGCCGGGCAACCCTGGAGGCTGCATCACCAATCGTCTCCTGACGTAACTCAGCCGATACATCCTGATCATCCAGAAAAGGAATGGCTAATTCATCACCCGATTCAAAGCGGATATTGAAGTCCTCAAGTACTGGAAGTACCTCGTCCTCCTGGTCCAGGTTGACGTCCTGCTGTATCGCCTTGAGTGCCAGCAAACGATATATCGCACCGCTATCGAGCAGATGAAAATTCAGCTCCTGGGCTATGTGGATCGCAAGCGAGCCTTTTCCCGATCCGCTGGGGCCGTCAATTGCGATTACATAAGCGTCTTTATTGGTCATTGGTACTGATCCTGATTCCTGCCGTTTTTGCCAGTTCGACAAAGCCGGGAAATGAAGTATTCACATTCGTGCAGTCACTGATGTGGATTGCACCACTTGCGCGTAATGATGCGATGCTAAATGCCATCGCGATGCGATGATCACCATGTGACTCGACCTCGCCACCAGCAAGATCACCACCTTGAATGATAATTCCGTCAGTTTTTGTTTGCGTATCGATCCCGAGCGTGACCAGACCGTCGGCCATTACCTGGATGCGATCACTTTCCTTGACGCGCAATTCTTCCGCGCCGCTTAGCCTGGTAGTACCGTCGGCGCAGGCGGCTGCAATAAACAACACCGGAAATTCATCGATTGCGAGCGGCACCAGGTGCAGAGGTATGTCAATACCTTTCAACTTTGCGCTATTCACCCTGATATCGGCCACCGGCTCACCGCCGATGTCGCGCTGATTAACGAGCTCAATATTAGCGCCCATTAATTTCAGAATATCGATTACGCCGATGCGGGTCGGATTGACACCGACATGCTGAAGGGTAATTTCACTATCATCGGCTATGGACGCTGCAACCATGAAAAACGCAGCCGATGATATATCAGCTGGTACTTCGACGTCGCGGGCCACTAGTGCTTGCGCCCCTCTTATTCGAATTTCTGAATCATGGCTCGATACCTCGCAGCCAAATCCACGTAGCATTCGTTCACTGTGGTCTCGTGTCGGAGCTGGTTCACGTACGACTGTTTCTCCATTCGCATAGAGGCCGGCGAGTAGCAGGCATGATTTGACCTGCGCCGAGGCAACCGGCATATCGTAATCAATCGCATGCAACTCGTTATTTCCCCTTATTCGTAGTGGCGCACGACCCCCGGGCTCGCTTTCGATTAAGGCACCCATCATCTGCAGTGGTTCGATTACCCGTTGCATCGGTCGGGATGAAAGCGAGTCGTCACCAATCAACCTTGCATCGAAGGCCTGCCCGGCAAGCAAGCCGAGTAACAGGCGCATCGCGGTGCCTGAATTCCCCATGTCAAGATCAGCATCAGGTTTCTTGAGACCATGCAAACCGGCGCCGATTACACTGACCCGGTCCCGGTTACGCTCGATTGAAACTCCCATTTGTTGAAATGCCTTAATCGTATTTAGACTATCTTCACCTTGCAGAAAACCAGAAATCTGGCTGGTACCTTCTGCTATGGATGACAGGATGATTGAACGGTGAGACATCGACTTATCACCGGGTACGCGAATAGTGCCCCTGACATTGCTTCCGGGCCTGCAAATGAATTGTGTCATCAACAGTTTCCGATCAGTGAATCGCGTTCCGATTTCGCCTTGCCGAATAATTTTAACAATTCATCGGCATCACCAGAGCTAATAGCTGCTGCAACCCGGTCGAGTTCCTGCTGGTATTGCTCAATCAAGCTCACCAATGCGTCGCCGTTCGCAATACAGACATCGCGCCACATCACCGGGTCACTCGATGCAATACGAGTGAAATCGCGAAATCCCCCGGCGGCAAAACGAAATATTTCGTCATGGTCGTTTAAACCTGAAAGATAGTGCACCAGGGCATAGGCGAGCATATGCGGTAAATGCGAAGTGGCCGCGAGGACCTTGTCATGATGTTCAACGCTCAGGTACTCGATAATTGCACCACATTCATGCCACATGGCATCAATCACAGAGGTTGCATCATGATCAGTTTGCTCTAACGGTGTCAGAATGACGCGACGGTTTTGATACAGGCTTGCAAATCCAGCCTCGACACCACTCTGCTCGGTACCTGCAATCGGATGACCGGGTACAAAGCGTGAAACCAGTTCGTCTAACTCGGCAGTTGCGGCGGCCACGACCGAACCTTTGGCACTGCCGACGTCGGTGATTATCGCGGTGTTACTGATTACAGGTTTCAGTTCCGCAAAAACCGGCTGCATCGCGCCCAGCGGCACCGCAACGACGATAACATCGGCATCGCGCACGCAGTCTGCTATTGAAAGTTCGAAACCATCAAGCACTCCAAGTTCAACACCTTTCTCCAGGTTTCCCCGGTTGCGTCCATAACCGAATACCTGTCCGACGGCACCCGCCTGTTTCAGAGCCAGCGATAGCGAGCTGCCGATGAGCCCCACTCCGATTATCGCGAGTTTATTGATCATAAAATGTCTTCCAGTACTGCAAACATCTGTTCAAGCTGGGATTTGCTGCCGACACTTATCCGTAGAAAGTCCGGCATATTATAATTTGCAACCGGTCTCACGATAACGCCACGTTCCAGTAATGCCTGGTAAATTTGCGCACTGTTATCACCAAATCGCACGGTCAAAAAATTTCCTGCCGACGGTATATAGTCGATTCCTCGTTGACCAAACCAGCCCTGCATTGATTGCAAACCCTGCTGATTCGAACGTCGGCTTTCATCAACAAATGCCACATCATCGAGTGCGCTCTGCGCAGCGGCCAATGCCAGGCAATTGCCATTGAACGGCTGCCGGACGCGGTTGAACAGATCGCAAAGTTCGGAACTCGATACCGAGTAACCGATGCGCAAACCGGCAATACCATATATCTTGGAAAAAGTCCGCGTCACAATTAAATTTGGGTGCTGATCAAGCCACTGCATCGAATCCGGATACTGCTCCATATCAACATATTCAAAATAGGCTTCATCGATGACGACTGCAATGTGACCGGGCACTTGTTCGATAAATGACTTGAGCTTATCGCTTTCCAGCCAGGTCCCGGTAGGATTGTTCGGATTAGCGATGAAAATCAGGCGCGTGTTATCTCCGATTAAAGCGAGCATCGCATCCAGGTCGTGGCCATAAGGCTGTTCTGCATCTGGGCTGACGGCCTCAGCCACTTTTGCCTGGGCGCCGCAAGCCTGGGTGACCATCGCATAAACCATGAAAGCGTATTGTGAATAGATGGCTTCCCCCGTGCGATCGAGGAAACTGCGGGCTACCAGGTCCAGAACATCGTTAGAACCGTTACCGATAGTGATCTGGTTTTCTGCAATCCCCAGTTTTTGCGCAAGTCTTTGTTTCAGGTAAAAAGCGTTCGCATCTGGATACAGTTCTACATGCTCACTCGCCCGGGCCAGCACATCTTTTACCAGGGGTGAGCATCCCAGCGGGTTTTCATTCGAGGCAAGCTTGATCGCGTTGCTAATGCCAAGTTCCCGCTCCAACTCTTCGACAGGCTTGCCAGGTAAATAGGGGTGCAATCGCTTGATTTGCACCAGCGCAGAATCAATAACAGACATTAGAGTGAAGCTTTTGGATATGAACCTAATATTTTAAACAACGCGGCCTGCTGTTGCAGCTCATTTAACGCTTCGGTAACGTTTTTATCATCTTGATGACCATCAATATCGATAAAAAATACGTAAGCCCACTTGTGTCCCTGCGCCGGCCTGGACTCGATCTTGTTCATGCTGATGCCGTGATCAGCCAGCGGTTGTAATAATCCCAGCAGGGCGCCCGGTACATTCTTGGTTGAAATTAATAGTGAAGTCTTGTCGTTACCGCTGGGGCCGACATCCTGACCACCGATAATCACGAAACGCGTGGTATTATCAGACAGGTCTTCGATATTCTCGAAGCAAATCTTTAACCCGAATATCTCCACTGCTGGCAAGCCGCAGATAGCCGCAGCATCGCTTTCGACGCCTGCCAGTCGGGCCGCTTCCGCGTTACTGCTGACTGGAATCCGTTCAATCCCTGGGAAATTCTGGTCAAGCCAGCGTCGACACTGGGCAAAAGACTGCTGGTGTGAATAAATGTGCTTGATCTGCGATACATCCTGCGAATTGGACGCCAGATGGTGGTGGACTCGGATCTCGACTTCACCACAAATCTTGAGCTTGGAGTCCATGAACATATCAAGCGTGTGGCTGATCACACCCTCGGTCGAATTTTCCACGGGAACCAGCCCATAGTTTGCATGCCCGGACTCAATCGAATTAAAGACATCCGGAATGCTGCTCATGGGTACGGTCGAAACGGAATGCCCGAAGTGCTTAAGTGCAGCACTCTGGGTAAAAGTGCCCTCGGGTCCCAGGTAGGCAATTTTCAGAGGTTGTTCCAGGGCCAGGCAGGCTGACATGACTTCACGAATCAGGCGGCCGACTTCATCGTCGTTGAGTGGTCCCTGGTTTAACGACTTAAGTCGATTGATGACCTGGGCCTCGCGATCGGGTCGGAAAAAATCAACACCCTCGTCTAGCGCCTCACTCAGCGTCCGTTTAACGGCAGCGACATCCACCGCACAGCGGGCACGTTGATTGAATAGTTCGAGTAGTTGCTCATCGATCGTGTCGATGCGTTTGCGAAGTTTTTCCAATGCATCATCATTCATGGATGCATCTTAACCATCACTGTCTGGGGTGTCATCGACGCTGGCCGCTACGGGTTCTATCTGAACCAGTTGTTCTTCCTTACCCAGACGAATTAATGTGACTCCCTGAGTGTTACGGCCCAGTACAGATATGTCATCTATCGGGGTACGCACCAGGGTGCCGCTGTTACTGATGAGCATGACTTCCTCATCGCCGTTAGATTTGATCGCACCCACGACACGCCCATTGCGAGGTGAGGTTTGAATCGATATGACCCCTTGCCCGCCTCGACCCTGTACCGAAAAGTCCTCGATCCGGGTACGCTTGCCATAACCATTCTCGGTCGCAAACAGGATTGTCCCTTCATTTGTATCGACCGCGATCAACGAGATGACTTCATCCCCGGGTTTAATCCTGATACCCCGCACACCGGCAGCAGTTCTACCCATGGCGCGCACATCGTTTTCGTCAATCCGAATACCTTTCCCACCGCTTGTGAACAACATCAGGTCGGAGCCGCCATCGGTTAACTGAACGCCAATAAGGCTGTCTTCATCACGCAAATCAAGGGCGATTATGCCGTTAGCACGCGGGCGCGAAAAATTGGATAGTGAAGTTCGTTTGACTTTGCCGCTCGCGGTAGCGAAGAAAATAAACCGATCTTCAGGATATTCCCGCACCGGCAGGATTGCAGTAATGCGTTCGTTCTCTTCAAGTGGCAGCAAATTCACCATGGGTCGCCCACGTGCGGTGCGGCTACCGATCGGTAGCTGGTAGACTTTTTGCCAGTAAACTTTGCCGCGCGTGGAAAAACACAATAATGTATCGTGGGTTGAGGCCGAGAACATCTGTTCGACGAAGTCTTCGTCTTTGACCCTGGTAGCGGCCTTGCCTCTGCCACCGCGACGCTGCGCCGAGTAAGACTCCAACGGTTGCGCCTTGGCATAACCGAGATGCGAAATCGTCACCACTACATCTTCTTCGCTGATCAAATCTTCAACCGTCAGGTCGGAATGATCGATAATGATGTCGGTACGTCGGGGATCTGAAAATTCTTCTTTGATCTCTTCAAGTTCGCGCCTGATTTCCTGCTTGAGTCGTTCATCACGATTTAATATATCCAGTAAATCCTCAATTTTTTCGAGGATTTCTCGATATTCGGCAATAATCTTGTCCTGTTCCAGGCCGGTCAACTTGTGCAAACGCAAATCCAGAATAGCCTGAGCCTGCTTCTCGGTGAGGTGATATTTTTCACCTATTAAACCGTAGTTGTCACCGACATCTTCCGGCTTGGAGGATTCTGCGCCAGTGCGTTGCAGCATTTCCATTACCACGCCGGGTGCCCAGGGTTTCTCGAGCAGTCCAGCCTTGGCAACTGCCGGACTCGAAGAACCCTTGATCATCTCGATGATTTCATCGATGTTGGACAGCGCTACCGCTAAACCTTCAAGAATATGGGCGCGATCACGTGCCTTGCCGAGGTCAAATACCGTCCGTCGGGTAACGACTTCCCGGCGATGCACCAGGAAGGCATCGAGAATTTGTTTTAAATTCAGGAGTCGCGGTTGCCCATCGACAAGCGCAACCATGTTGATGCCGAAAACATTTTGCATCTGGGTTTGCTTGTAGAGATTGTTCAATACCACGTCGGCAAGCTCCCCGCGACGCAGTTCGATTACCATGCGCATGCCATCCTTGTCGGATTCGTCGCGCAGACCGGTAATACCCTCGAGTCGCTTTTCCTTGACCAGTTCGGCTATTTTTTCCAGCAGGCGCGCCTTGTTTACCTGGTAGGGTAATTCAGTAACGATAATGCTTTGCCGCCCCGACTTGTCCTCTTCATAGTGAGTTTTGGCACGCAGGTAAATCTTGCCTTTACCACCACGATAAGCTTCACGAATTCCCCTGGCACCATTGATGTGCCCTGCGGTTGGGAAATCGGGCCCCGGTATGGATTCCATCAAACGCTCGATATCGGCTTCCGGCTCGTCGATCAGAATGATACAGGCGTCGACGACCTCGGCCAGGTTATGAGGTGGGATATTGGTTGCCATGCCAACCGCTATTCCGGACGATCCATTGATCAGCAGGTTCGGGACACGGGTAGGCAACACCACGGGTTCGTGTTCCGATTCATCGTAGTTGGGCAGATAGTCGACCGTTTCCTTGTCGAGATCGGCCAGCAGTTGGTGCGCAATCTTCGACATCCGCACTTCGGTATAACGCATCGCTGCGGGAGAGTCTCCGTCGACCGAGCCAAAGTTACCCTGCCCGTCAACCAGCATGTGGCGCATGGCGAAGGGTTGCGCCATTCTTACTATGGTGTCGTAGACCGCGGTATCACCATGCGGATGATACTTACCGATAACGTCACCCACCACCCTGGCGGATTTCTTGTACGGTTTGTTATAATCGTTGCCGAGTACACTCATTGCATACAGGACGCGACGATGAACCGGCTTGAGACCATCGCGCACATCGGGCAAGGCACGCCCGACGATGACGCTCATCGCGTATTCGAGATACGATTGACGCATCTCGTCTTCCAGATTGACAGGAAAAATTTCCTTGGCAATATCAGCCATAAAAATTGTTACTCAGTGCTTATAAATGTCGTAGGAATGATTTATTTCGAATCTGCGCGATTTTATCACAAACCCAAGGGTTAACACTACCGATAAGATCGCCTCGTCAGCGTTGAAATAAGCGGATTTGTGCGCTTTCCACGTCCCGGCGGGTAAAACATTGTCAACTGGCGTTCGAATTCCCAATATTCGTTTTCAGGGGTTAATTAATCTTGTAAGGTTCGGCTATGCAACAGCGCTATCAAATCCTCCAGCCTGAATGGATTGTCACTGTAAACTCGAGCTTCGAGGTATTGCAGGATTACGCCGTCGTTATCGAAGACAATCGCATACTCAGTCTGACCAGCATTGACGAGATTATCGATTTACCTTTTTATCAACAGGCTGAACTGGTCAGGTTACCAGACTGTGCACTGCTGCCCGGTCTGGTGAATAGCCACACCCATGCGTCGATGAGCCTGTTTCGCGGTATGTCCGACGATTTACCCCTGATGGAATGGCTAACCGAACATATCTGGCCAGCCGAGGCGCGCTGGGTAGACGCCCAGTTCGCTGCCGATGGATTCAAACTGGCGGCAGCCGAAATGATTCGCTCTGGTACCACTTGCCTGAGCGATATGTTTTATTTTCCCGATGAAATTGCTCGCTGCGCCCAGCAAATTGGAATACGTAGCGTAGTTGGTTTAATCGTGCTCGACTTCCCCAGTCCGTGGGCAAAGACTGCCGATGAATACCTGCACAAGGCACTCGCGGTGCACGATGAAATTCGGGAATTTTCGCTGGTTAGCAGTGCGCTGGCGCCGCATGCGCCCTATACCGTATCAGATGAAGCGTTGCGGCAAATTGCGATGTATAGCAACGAACTCGATGTTCCAGTGCACATGCACCTGCACGAAACCGCTGCAGAAGTAGCAGAAGCGCAGCAAAATAATGGTCAACGCCCCCTGGAAAGGCTGGATCAACTCAACCTTTTGAACTCAAACCTGATTGCAGTTCATATGACGGAGCTGGACGAATTCGAGATCGAACGAATCGCCGAAGCCGGGGTAAATGTTGCACACTGTCCCGAATCGAACCTCAAGCTGGGCAGTGGAATCTGCCCGGTTGCGAGCTTGTTGGAAAAGGGTGTCAATATATGCCTGGGTACAGATGGTGCAGCCAGCAACAACGATCTCGATCTGCTGGGTGAAATGCGTACCGCCGCGATGCTGGCCAAGGGCAGCAGTGGCAATGCCAGTGCCTGTAATGCGCGGCAGGCTATTGAAATGGCCACGATTAATGGCGCCAGGGCTTTGGGTATGGTGGATCGAATCGGTAGTATCGAGGTGGGTAAATGCGCTGATTTGATTGCCATCAACCTGGCAAGCCTGAATACCCAACCACTCTACGAACCGGTAGCGCAGATCGTATATGCTGCAGCCAGTCGCCAGGTTTCACACGTCTGGATCGACGGTGTTGCCCAACTCAGGGATTTTGAGTTATGCAACCTGGACAGTGACGAAATTATTGCCAGGGCTTCATTCTGGGCCCGGAAGATCAGGAGCTAGTTATGTCGGTAGAGACAAACGTGGATCCGCTTGAAATCGACAAATTTCAGTCGATTGCGAGCCGTTGGTGGGACCCTGAAAGCGAATTCAAACCCCTGCACGAAATAAATCCTCACCGGGTATCCTATATCGAGCAACAGGCCTCCGGGCTGGACGGCAAGAGAATACTCGACGTTGGTTGCGGTGGCGGTATCCTGGCCGAGGCACTGGCACTTAAAGGAGCCCGCGTAACCGGCATCGACATGGCCGAGTTATCACTTAAAGTTGCGAGGCTACACCTGCACGAGTCAGGGCTCGATATCGATTATCAACTTTCGACAGTCGAAGCATTTGTCGAGCAACACGAAGCACAATTCGATATCGTGACCTGTCTTGAAATGCTTGAGCATGTTCCCGATCCTGCTTCGATCATTACGTCAGCAACGCGCTTGTTGAAACCCGATGGTGTACTTTTTCTTTCGACCATCAATCGCAACCCAAAATCGTTTGCACTTGCGATACTGGGCGCCGAATATGTCCTCAGGATGCTACCCCGTGGGACCCATGAGTATAAGAAATTCATTAAACCATCGGAAATAGTCGCCCAACTACGCAAGTTGGGAATGCACGCGAGCGACATTACCGGCATGAGTTACAACCCTGTTACAAGGCATTATGCACTGGGTCGTGATATCGACGTCAATTATCTGCTGACCGCTCGCTTCGATGATTGAAGCTGTTTTGTTCGATCTCGATGGAACCCTCATCGATACCGCACCTGACATGGGTGGTGCCCTGATAAACCTGATGCTCGAGGAAGGCCTGGAGCCGCTGCCACTCGATGCGATCCGCCCGTACGTGTCGCAGGGAGGCCTGGTATTAACCCGAATGGGATTTGACGGTAAAGTTCCCGAAGCGGAGATCGAGCCGCTGCGCCAGCGATTTTTACAACACTACCGCGCGATCGTCGCCGACCAATCGAGACTGTTTGATGGCTACGAGGCAATACTGAGCGAACTCGAAGCACGTTCGACGCCATGGGGTATCGTAACCAATAAACCGGAGTGGCTAACCCAACCCCTGCTCGAGCAGCTTGGACTCGCACAACGTGCCGGCGTCGTGATTGGCGGTGATACGCTCGAACATCGTAAACCCCATCCGTTACCGCTGCAGGTCGCAGCCGAACGCCTGCAGGTCGATTGCAGTAACTGTGTTTATGTCGGTGATGACGAGCGTGACGTCGTCGCCGCCAGGGCAGCAGGAATGAAAAGCCTGGTCGCGGCGTATGGATATATTGAATATGGCACTAGAGTCGAAGCATGGAATGCCGACGGTTTGATCGATCAACCCGATGACCTGTTACGACATCCATTGCTGGCAAACCGATGAAAACCATACCAGAAAGTTTTCGCGCTACGGACGATATGCTCAAGGACAAGGTTATCCTGGTGACCGGGGCCACCGGCGGATTTGGCAAAACCGTCTCGCTCGCTTTGGCCAGTCATGGCGCCACGGTGATCCTTGTTGCGAGAAATCTACGACTTGTCGAGTCGCTCTACGATGAAATCGAACAGGCCGGCTACCCTACTCCCGCGATCTACCCGATAAATCTCGAGGGCGCCACTGAACACGACTACCTGGAACTGGCAAACAACATCGAGTCCCAGTTAGGACGCCTGGACGGTGTAATTCATTGCGCCGCGATCCTGGGTGGACCAACGGTGTTCGCGCAAAGCGATGCCACCACCTGGTACCAGGTGCACCAGGTCAACCTGCATGCGCCCTACCTGTTAACACGCGCCTGCCTGCCACTTTTGAGTCGATCTGAAAATAGCTCGATATTGTTCATGACCGACGATAAACCCGGTGCCTACTGGGATGCTTACCAGGTGAGTAAACAGGGGCTTGTAGCTATGGCCGGCTTATTGGCGCGCGAATACGAGGGCAGCAACCTGCGCATCAATTGCTTCAATCCGGGTAAGACCCGCACCGCTTTGCATATGCGCGCCTATCCTGCTGCCGATGTTAATGATCAATTGCCGACACCGGAGCATCACATCGATACTTTTCTGTACCTGATGAGCAATGGAGCCGACGAAAACGGCGAGATCTTCGGCAAGCGACAACAGCCTTAGATCAATAACTGTTAGCTTTAGATTTAAAGTTCAGACCGTACTTTTCTTGAACCAGTTCAACCAGATACCACTAAGGAGCCAGCTGTAGGCCCAGGTACCGAAGAATACCAGCACAAAGGTAATCACGATATCCGAGGCACTGCCATCGAGTGAAAAGCCCGGTACATATCCGAACAGAAACGGTGCCAGGTACAGAAACTTGGCCATCTTGAAAGCAACCCAGGCGGTCGCCCACATATTCGCCTTGGCGATGGTCGCGCCAGCGAAAGCCGCGATACAAACCGGCGGTGTGATGTTGGAGTCCTGTGACAACCAGTAAACAATCATGTGTGCCGCAACCACGTTGACGCCGAGATGCGTCAATGCCGGTACCGCCACCACCGCTGTGATCAGGTAGGCCGCGGTGACGGGCACGCCCATGCCGAGGATTAACGAGGCCAACGCAATGAAAAGTATGGTGAGGTAGAGCTTGCCATCAGCCAGTTCGATGACGATATCAGCAAACGTCAGAATCAGTCCGCTGTAGGTCAGAACACCGATTATGATACCGATGACACCGACAGTCGCACCGATCTTCAGGCTGGCCTCGGCACCGGCACGCGAGGCGCTGACAAAGCCCCTGACGTCGATACGGGTTTCTTTTCGAAACCAGCTAACCGCGATACAGGTAACGATTCCGATAATGGCTGAAAACCCAGGCGAGTAACCCATCAGCATCAGGATGGTGATCGCCAGCAGCGGCAATACGTAGTACCAGTTCTTCTTGAAAATTTCGGATGCGCTTTTCTCGCTTCTTTCACCCACGATATTGTTTTTCTTGGCGTAGTAATGAACCATCATGAAGACGCTGAAGAAATACATCAACGCCGGGAATATCGCGACCAGCATGATTTGTGAATAGGGCAACCCGGTCATCTCCGCCATGATAAAACCACCGGCCCCCATTATCGGCGGAAGGAACATGCCTCCTATCGATGCAGCCGGTTCGATACCGCCTGCCACATGGGGCTTGAAGCCTGCCTTTTTCATCATCGGAATGGTAAAGGCCCCGGTGGATACCGTGTTGGCGATGGCACTACCCGAGATGGAACCGAACAGGCCGCTGGCGATAACCGAAACCTTGCCAGGACCACCAGTCATGTGCCCTACCGCGGCCAACGGATAATCAATGAAGAAGCGCTGCGCACCGCATTTTTCGAGGAATGCGCCAAAAAACACGAACAGAATGATGTAAGTTGCAAGTACGTTCGCCATGATCCCGAAAACACCGTCGCTTTTATAGAAGATACTGGTGCATAAATCGGGAAAGGTATCTCCCGCGTGCGAAATCAGTTCAGGGGCATATTCTCCGAATATCCCGTAAAGCAGCATGATGGTACCGATAATAACGAAGGCACTGCCGACCACTCGACGCGCCACTTCGACACCAACCAGGACGCCTGCCATCGCGACCCATTTATCCAGCTCGGTTTCTGCACCTGCACGGTAGTTAATGACTTCGAAATTGACAATCCAGTAACCCAGCGTAATAACAGAAACGACAATCAGCAGGTAATCCCAGGCACGGCCAATGTTGCCCTTCGAGCGATACACCAGGAATACCAGGAAATAGGTAGCGATAACGTAAATGCCGCGATGAAACTGGGTGGCGGCCGGTGCAATAACCGCCGAGTAGGAATAAAACAACACCAGGCCCAGGGCCGTAATATCGAACACGACCTGTTCGAACTTATTCATTTGATCCACTTGCATGATCTCTCCCCCGGAATATTGTTGTTATCGTTGCCAATCAACCTGGCATTTTTTTAGTAACTCCCTGTAATCTGGGGTAGCTTGATGCCGCCCCTGTGTTGCCTAAAACAACCTACATCATGCCTTTTTCTTTCCAGAACTTGACAGCGCCGGGGTGCCACGGTGTGACAACGCCCTGGGTGCCGGTATCCAGGCTCATGAGTTTAAAAGTCTTTTTCTGCTCTTTCATGTGAGCCAGGCCTTCATCGGTGTAAATCATCGACAGCATCTTGTAGACCGTGTCGTCCGTAACCTTTGAGTTAGCTACCCATAACGCGGAATCCTGAAACGAGTTGCTTGCGTAGTCGACGCCACGATAGGTGTCCGCTGGCACTGTGATCTTGGAAAAATAAGGGTACTGGTCGTAAAAGCCACTACTCTCAGCATCTTTACCGAGATCGATGAGCTCTATATCGTTGGTCTGGGCTGCCATGATTACGGCACCACTCGGAAAAGCGGTAAATAGCCAGAAA
>CALJYH010000063.1 GCA_937984095.1 uncultured Gammaproteobacteria bacterium
TGGCTCCCCGGCCCGGGCTCGAACCAGGGACCCATTGATTAACAGTCAATTGCTCTACCAACTGAGCTACCGGGGATCAGAGGTTGGGTATACTAAATGAATAAAAATAATACAGCAACCAGATTTGTCAATCCCTGATTCGGCAACACTAGGGACTGATTTGCCAAAGGTAGACAGCAAATTGTGGACTGAGCGTTTTCTATCGATGCGTGATTCAGGCTTCGAACACCTGTCGTATCCTGGCGACTGCTTTTTCCAGGTTCTCCATGCTGGTCGCGAATGAGATGCGCATGTAGCCTTCGGCGCCGAAGGCCGAGCCGGGCACCAGTGCAACACCGACTTCTTCGAGTAACAAATTGGCGACATCGACATCGTTGTTCAGGTCATCCCGGGAGTCGATAAAACCCTGGATGTTTGGGAAACTGTAAAAGGTACCGTCCGACTCGATGCAGTTAATGTGCTTGATCGAGTTCAGCTCTGCCACCAGGTAATCATGTCGCTTTTTGAATTCTTCCACCATCGCGCGTACCGGCGCATGGTCACCATTGAGCGCGGCGACCGAGGCGGCCTGGGAAATTGAGGTCGGGTTGGAAGTGCTTTGCGACTGGATCTTCTTCATCGCCTTGATAATCCCCGCATCGCCTGCCGCGTAACCGATGCGCCAGCCAGTCATGGCGTAAGCCTTGGAAACACCGTTGAACACCATGGTGCGATCATAGAGATCCGGGCAGGCGTTCAGGATATTGCAGAATTGATAATCGCCCCAGACGATATGCTCGTACATGTCGTCGGTCATGATCAGCACGCTTGGATGGCCAAGCAATACTTCACCCAGGTCAGCCAGTTCCTGCATCGAATAGCCGACGCCGGTCGGGTTGGAAGGGCTGTTGAGTACCAGCATGCGGGTCTTGTCGGTGATCGCGGCTTCGAGCATCGCCGGGGTGATTTTAAACGCGCTGTCGATACCGGTTTCGACGATTACTGGGGTGCCCTCGGCGAGAATCACAATGTCTGGGTATGATACCCAGTAAGGTGCGGGGATGACGACCTCATCACCGGCATCGAGCAGGGCCTGGCAAAGATTAAAAAAACTTTGTTTGCCACCGCAGGAAACAAGGATCTGATCAGGGTCATAGGAAAGCCCGTTATCGCGCTCGAACTTGTTGATGATCGCCTGTTTCAAGGCAACTGTTCCATCGACGGCCGTGTAGTGGGTATCACCCCTTTGAATGGCTTCAATGCCGGCATTTCTGATGTGCTCGGGGGTGTCGAAATCGGGTTCACCGGCGCCGAGTCCAATCACGTCCCGTCCCGCGGCGCGAAGCTGGCTAGCTAAATTTGAAACTGCTAAAGTGGGGGATGGTTTTATTGCGCAAACGCGCTTTGAAAGATCGTTAAACACGGGTAGCTCGTAGGTTAGATTGCTATGAAAGAACAGGCGAAGTATACAAAGCCGGGACGAGCTGTAAAGTGCAGTCTGTGTATCATTAACTAAATTCACTCTATGGCCAAGAATTTCCAACTCGAGACCCAGTTTGAACCTGCCGGGGACCAGCCCGAGGCAATCGATGCACTGGTGCAGGGTCTCGAAGACGGGCTAATGCACCAAACCCTGCTCGGGGTAACCGGATCGGGTAAAACCTTTACTGCGGCCAACATAATCCAGCGGCTTGAGCGACCGGCAATCATTATGGCGCATAACAAGACCCTCGCGGCTCAGCTGTACGGCGAAATGAAAGAATTCTTTCCGCATAACTCGGTCGAGTACTTCGTCTCATATTACGACTACTACCAGCCGGAAGCCTATGTGCCGGCCTCTGACACGTTTATCGAGAAGGATGCCTCGATCAATGAGCATATCGAGCAAATGCGATTGTCGGCGACCAAGTCCCTGATGGAGCGGCGCGATACTATTATCGTCGCATCCGTATCCGCGATTTATGGACTGGGTGATCCGGATTCCTACCTGAAGATGCTGTTACACCTCGTGGTGGGCGATGAAATCGATCAACGCAGCATTTTACGACGGCTTGCGGAACTGCAATACAAGCGCAACGATCTCGAACTGAAGCGTGGCACCTATCGCGTGCGTGGCGAGGTCATCGACGTGCACCCGGCTGATTCGGATCGTGAAGCAGTGCGCATCGAACTGTTCGATACCGAAGTCGAAAAAATCAGCCTGTTTGACCCGTTGACCGGTGAAGTCAGCAGAAACGTCAAGCGTGTTACCGTGTATCCGAAGACCCACTACGCGACCCCTCGAGAAGTCATGCTCGCGGCGATCCCGGAGATCAAGGAGGAACTGCAGGAACGGCTCACCGTGCTCAAACAAAGCGATAAACTGGTCGAGGCGCAGCGCCTCGAGCAACGCGTCAACTATGATATCGAAATGATGCGCGAACTCGGATATTGCAGCGGTATCGAAAATTACTCACGTTTCCTCTCCGGACGCCAGGCAGGTGAGCCACCGCCGACCCTGTTTGATTACCTGCCCGAGGATTGCTTGCTTTTTATTGATGAAAGCCATGTCTCGGTGCCGCAGATCGGTGGCATGTATCGTGGCGATCGATCGCGCAAGGAAACCCTGGTGGAATTTGGTTTTCGATTGCCATCCGCACTCGATAATCGCCCGCTTCGCTTCGATGAATTTGAACAGATGTCGCCGCAGACCATATTTGTTTCTGCAACCCCCGGTGATTACGAGGAAAAATTTAGCGGCGCCGTGATCGAACAGGTCGTGCGTCCGACCGGCCTGGTGGATCCTGCGGTCGAAGTGCGCCCTGCGACAACCCAGGTTGATGACGTGTTATCCGAGATCAATAAACGCGTCGCGGTTTCTGAAAGGGTGTTGATTACAACCCTGACCAAGCGCATGGCCGAGGATCTGACCGATTACCTGAGCGAGCACGGGGTGCGTGTACGTTACCTGCATTCCGATATCGATACCGTCGAGCGCATGGAGATTATCCGTGATTTGCGACTGGGTGAATTCGATGTGCTGGTTGGTATCAACCTGCTACGCGAGGGACTCGATATGCCGGAAGTATCGCTGGTTGCGATTCTTGATGCTGACAAGGAGGGTTTCTTGCGCTCGGATCGAGCCTTGATTCAAACCATCGGTCGTGCGGCGCGCAACATCAATGGTATGTCGATTCTCTATGCCGACAGGATTACCGGGTCGATGGAACGAGCTATCGCCGAAACCGATCGACGGCGTGAAAAACAACTGAACCACAACAAGGAGCACAATATTACCCCAATGGGAATCGTCAAAAGTATAACCGACGTAATGGATCTGGGAGACGCTGCCAGGCCTGGACGCCATCGAAAAGCTTACCAGCGTGTGGCCGAGCCTGCGCCGGGCTATGAGCGACTCAGCGCCAAACAACTTGATGCCAGGCTTAAGCAATTGGAAAATACGATGTACAAGCACGCACGAGACCTCGAATTCGAGGAAGCTGCGCAGGTACGCGACGAAATCAGCAACATCAAGGAACAATACTTCAAGACCTCGGAACTAGAGGTCGTTTGATTGACTGCGCCGGTTTATGGGATGCGAAGTGCAGACTGGCGGGGTTAGAGTTCGAGGGATTTGATCAGGGTGCGCATGCTGTTGAGTCTGCGGCTGGTATCGTCCTGGCGACCGTACTTGATGCGGTTGTAGAGTTCGACGATGTCTGCGAGCTGGTCGCGCTGTGGAAAGTCTCGACTCGACACGCGTTCCAGGAAAGCACGGGTGTCTTCCGACGGGCGTTTCTGGAAACCGCGCTTCGACAGTTTTTTAAGCACCCGCTTAAACAGGATTTCGTAGGCTTCCGGTTTTGGTGGGCGTTCGCGATAGCGGACGATAAGCCAGAATAATCCGGTGACGCTGAGCAGTAAAAAGACCAGTGCGAACACCATATCCGACCAGTTCTCGATGCCGAGTTCAAGCTTGCTCAGGAAGTTCCGTTGCTTACGGTCGTCATAGTTTATGATCCAGTCGTTCCAGCTGTGTTGCAGGTTATCCCAGCTGTAGAGCAGGTTGCCAAAAAGCGGGTTACGATTCTGGATACGAAAAATTGATTCATCGTCGGAGAGAGCGTCATCGAGACCTTGTTCAATCCGACTCGGCGACACCGCCGCGGTCGGATCGATTCGCACCCAGCCCCTGTTTTCGAGCCAGACTTCGGTCCATGCGTGGGCGTCGGACTGGCGTACGATAAGGTAGTTGCCGACATTGTTATACTCACCACCCTGGTAACCGGTGACAACGCGCGCGGGTATTCCGGCGGCGCGCATCAATAGCGCAAAACTCCCGGCATAATGTTCGCAAAAGCCACGCCGGGTTCCAAACAGAAACTCGTCAACCGAGTCATCGCCGAGGGCAGGGGGGCGCAAGGTATAAAAATATTCCTGCTCGCGAAACATGGTCAGTACCGCGTCGATGATATCCTCGTTGCGATCAAAACGTTCGGCCAGTGATTTACCGAGTGAGATTGTTTCTGGATTGCGAGTAGCCGGGTATTCGAGCGTTAGCCCCAGGTATTCCAGTGATTCGTTTTCGCCAACCTGGTAAGCCAGGTGCGACTCCATTGAGTAGCGCAGTAAATCATTAATTTTCTTCGTGCTGACGAGCTGGAAGTCCTCGGTCATGAGACTACCCGGAACCAGCTTTGTTGGCATGTCCAGTGCGAGCAACCAGTGTTCACCATTGGGTTCCAGGGTCACTGTATATTTAACAGCGGGTTCGGTTACAGTGAGGTTGAACCGGTTCAGTACCTGTCGGCGCGCTCGATACCAACGGGAGCCGTTGTACTGCGCCATCACCGGTCCGCGCCAGTAGAGCATGCTTTGAGCTGGGACCTTGTCTTCGAAATCGACCCGGAAGGCAACTTCATTGCTGCGAATCAGGTTGCTAATCTGACCGGGTGACATGTGATCACTAAGGCCAGTAACCCCTCCGCGTTGTTCATTGGATATTCCCCACAGCGGGCCGGGTACGCGCGGCACCAGTACGAAAAGGATTATCATGAGCGGGACTGACAGCGCAACGAGCCGGGCACTGAAGGTCAAAAGTTGCCTGAGGTCAATCTTGTCGTCACGCTGATTGATCGTAATCAGAGTCGCGGTTATGACGACAAGGGTCGCGAACATCAGGCCCGCCGTAAAAATACTCTGCGAAAAAAGGAAATGGGTTGCGATCAGAAAGTAGCATAGGAAAACCAGTATCAACAGGTCGCGGTGACGTTTGCTTTCGAAAAATTTGAATGAAGTCATGACCGTCAGCAGTGCGAGGCCTGCATCGCGCCCAACAACGGTCCAGTACTCAGCGAATACACCAATACCGCCGAAAAACACCAGTGGTATCAGTACCCACTTAGGCAGCTCCCCGATCTTGCCGAGGTTTTGCAGGCATCGCCATCCCAACGAAACTATCACTATTGCGCTTACCCAGAGAGGCAAGTTACGAAAATGGGGGCCGATCGAACACAGGAAACAGAAGCAGACCGCAAAAATGCTGGAGCGATTCGCTATTTCGTCAGCAATCGATCGAATTGGCAGGTTATGGCTAGCCATTTTCAAGTTCGAGTTCCTGGTTGAAATCAGACTGTCTGAAAATGGCTAAAGCCTGCAAGCAGGCATGTTTGTGGGCATTGCCATAATCCTGTTCAATGGTGGTGCCGGGAAGGCGCAACCCGTATTTCTGTTCCTCGTTTTCCGCGGCCAGAACCAGGCTCGCCATCAAACTCAGCTTGTCTTCAAGCGATCCCTCGGTCAGTGAATTCCAGTCAATCCATAAAGAGGGTCTTGCATGGCCCTGAAAGGTCTTGGTCAGCAGTCCTTTACCCTGGGCATAGGCTTTCCAGGAAATATGACGCAATGATTCTCCCACACGGTGCTCGCGCAGGCCTGCGAAATCATCTCCCTCGATAGTACTGGTCGAAGTTTGACCATCGTATTGTTCGACCAGGTTCTGTTGCAGTCGGGCCTTTTCGGCTGGCCGTGGGTAAATCAGGATCGGTAAGTCGAATTTAAGCCACCCCCAGGCATGGAACAACCCGGTCGGATAACGTGTAAACACTGTAATCCCCATCGGTTTGAACTGCCCGCGATGGGCGGTGGGAAGTTTCAGTCTTGCCTCGGTATTGCCTTCTGGCTCGAGTTTCACATAAACCGGAGCCTGGTCGGCGTACTGGAGACCAATGGCGTAACGCGTCGAGTTATTGGCATGACTGACTTCAAATTTAAATTCGCAGTACTCGCCACAGAAAACGGGCCTCGGGATCTGCAGACTGACATTTATCCCGAGCAAGTTCTTGTGCGTGTGCCATAGACTGATGATACCGAGTGAGATCAGCATGAAGGTAAGCACAAATGCCATGCTGTTCTGATAGTTGATTGCGGCAAAAAACAGGAACAACAGCATAATTGCGAACAGGTAACCGAATCGAGTGGGCAGAATATAAAGGCGCCGGTTATGCAGCAAGATGGCATCCGGACTCGGCGGATTATGATTATCAAACCAATTGTCGAAGTGTCGACGGACGGGCCCCGGCAGACTGACCGAAAACATAAGGCTCAGGGAATTGGAATCTGATCGATTAAATCGTTAACCAGATCCATGGTCGGATGACTGTGTTGTTCCGAGGGGTTCAGGCGATGATCTGCTATCGCGCCGAACACGGATTGCACGTCGCCTGGCTCCGCGTGACTGCGGCCATGCATCAATGCCCAGGCTTTGCTCGCCTGAATCACAGCGAGCCCAGCGCGCGGCGAGATACCGTAGACAAACAGGCCGGGATTACGGGTTGCCTGGATCAATCGTTGAACGTAATTCAACAGGGGTTCAGAGCAGTGAATATGATCAACCGCGGACTGAATCGCGATAAAACGCGCGATGCTGACCACCGGCTGTATCCGGTGCATCATTTCGCGAGGATTGCCGCCCGACAATAATGCGCGCTCCGCTTCCTGGTCCGGATAGCCGAGCGAAATTTTCATCATGAAACGATCCAGCTGGGATTCGGGCAGCGGGAAGGTTCCTGATTGATCAAGCGGATTCTGGGTGCCGATAACAAAAAAAGGGTCATCCAGCTTATGCGTTGCTCCCTCAACTGTAATCTGCTTTTCTTCCATGGCTTCGAGCAGCGCACTTTGGGTCTTTGGCGTGGCCCGGTTTATTTCGTCGGCCAGGATAAAATTCGCAAACACGGGGCCAGGATGAAATTTGAACACCTGGTCTTTTGGATCGAAAATCGATACCCCCAGTATATCGGCCGGCAGTAAGTCACTGGTGAACTGAATGCGATTGAAATTAAGTCCGAATACCTGTGAAATCGTTTGCGACAGCGTGGTTTTACCAACGCCGGGCAAATCTTCGATAAGGCAGTGGCCGCGGGCAATAAGGCAGCAGACTGCGAGTTCGATCTGGGTCGATTTACCCAGAATGATGGTTTCGATTGCCGCGACCGCCTTGTGAATATCGGCCTGAAAATCTGCAATCGAATGATCCGTCGTATCCAGCATTCGGTTTCTCATTAATTTGTACAGGTATAGTTATCGACCAAGTTTAGCCGAAATTGTTTAATTGTTCCGTGAAATAAGACACCCGCGATAAACTTCACTTTTGTCGCTGGCTAGACGGTTTTGCGGTGACCATACGGTTTCCAGGCGGGAGAAATCACGTCGGGCATGGTTGAGCGGTGGAGCAATCGGGCCGACGCCAGCGTCATCGCGCCGTAGCGTTGATTGATCTGGTCCATGGCCAGGTGAGCGCGTTGTCGCGCGGGATGCTTGCGCTGGAACAGATCGGCCTGGCAGGGTGCTTTCGGGTCCAGCGCGACAATGCGGATTTGCCAGATACCCTGGCCTCTCCAGTGATTCTGTAGCCAGCGATTGCCGAGTCGGTAAATGACCATCTCATCGTCGCTGGGCAATAGCGACCGCGCGGTGGTCTTGAGCCAGCCACGGTAGAGGCGCAGCCCGAACAGGAATTGCTGCGCCACCAGCCGGTTGCTGCGCAGTCGCTCGGCGAGCTTGTGGGCCATGTGCATCATAAACACGCGTATCGCTTCCACATCGCGCGTGTTTGGCGGTAAAACCTTGCCATGTCCGACCGATTGGGCATTCGGAATACTGGTTCTTACCGGCTCAGGATCGAGGCCCTGAGCCATCAACCAGATGCGCCTGCCGGGATTGCCGAAGCGTTTGCCGAGTACGCTGATGGGCAATTTTTGCAGGTCGGCGCAGTAGTGCACGCCGTAATCTGACAGCATGCCAGCGATACCCGAGTTTACCCCGCACAGTTCGATCAACGGAGTACTGGCGAGGCGCTCCCTCGCCTCCCAGGGCGGGATGATTGTCAATCCGTCCGGTTTCTGTTGTTTGGCGGCAAATTTGGCGGTAGTTTTGTCGCCGCTGACACCGATTGAACACAGGACCCCCGAGTTCTCGTAGACTGAGCGCTTGATCCGGTCTGCGATTTCGCATGGAGATCCCCACAGTTGCTGGCAGCGGGTGACGTCGAGAAACGCTTCATCGACCGAAAATATTTCGATATCCGGGGTGAAGCGTGACAGGGCGTACATGATATCTGCGGATACCTTTGCGTAGCGTTGCGGGCGACTCGCGACCTGGATAAGTTGCGGGCAAAGCCGCCGAGCCTGCTCGATATGCATTCCGGTTTTGACTCCGAAAGCGCGCGCCTCGTAGGAGCAGGTAATGATACAGGTACCGATACCACCATTGGTCAGCGCGACCGGTTTGGCGCGCCACTCGGGATGATCTACCTGTTCAACCGATGCAAAGAAAGCGTTCATGTCGGCCAGCAGAATTACCCGCGACCAATTGCTCCTGTTTTCAGCGTTCAACGGTATTGCCGAATCTGGCCGATCACTTTTCCCTGGATGATCACGCGAGAATCGGCGAGGATTAAATCGCCAAGATCGGGACTATCGGCGAGGAGTTGAATCCGATTGCCGGAGCGGTAACGAATTCGTTTCAGGGTCACCTGTTCGTTGTCGATGAGCGCGACCACGATGTCACCGTTGCGGGCCTGTTGCTGGCTTTGCACCACAAGGATATCGCCCTGGATAATTCCCGCCTCGCACATCGAATCATCACTGACCTGCAAGGCGTAACGCCCGGGGGCTGTCAGCAGGCTTAGAAGTTCGTTGCGCTTACGATCTTCGATCGCTTCAAGTGGAATTCCAGCCGTGACCCGGCCCAGCTCGACAAGACCCTCAAACAGGGGCGACCGTGGTTTTATGGGTCTGCATTTACCCGATAGCGTGATATTGTTCATCGATAAGGTCCTGGTTCGTGAATACTATAGAGAACAAAGTGAGAACTATCAAGTGAGACAGGAGATTTGCCGCGATAGAAAAAGACAATTGAAAAAAAAAGGGCTTTGTCTACTCTTTCACGATTATTTCAATTATAAATACGCAAAATCTGAACGGCTGCATAATAAAACTAATGGATAAAAAAGCCTCGATACTGTGCGTCGATGACGAACCGGTCAACTTAATCATCCTGGAAGAGTTGTTGCGAGACAACTACGCGCTTAATACCGTGAAGTCGGGTGCAAGTTGCCTGGAACAGGTCGGATTGCAAAAACCCGATTTGATTCTGCTCGATGTCAACATGCCGAAAATGGACGGCCTCGAGACCTGTGAACGTCTGAAGGCTGATACCGATACTGCCGAAATTCCGATTATATTCGTTTCCGCGCTTGCCTCGCACGAAGAACTGATGGCTGGCTACGAAGCCGGTGGTGACGACTATATTACGAAGCCCTTTAGCGAAGAAATTCTGCAAAAGAAGGTACAGATAGTCCTCGCGAATCAGCAGCGAAAACGGGAACTCGAGGAGATTTCCGACCAGGCCGTCGAGGCCTTAAGGGATAGTTTGACCAATACCGAGATGCTCGGAAAGGTGGTCCATTTTCTGCATCGCTGCCAGCGGATCGACAATGTGGATGATCTGGCTAAAAATGTGTTTGACTGCTTACGCGATTTTGAACTTGAAAGCAGCCTGCTGATTCAGACTGAACCCGAAAACCGGGTGTGGTTTAGTGATGGCATCGATCGACCGATGGAAAGCCAGATCCTCGAGAGCTTGCGGGGCCAGGATCGGGTGTTAAGTTTTGGTACCCGGCTTGCGATTAATTCGAATCACGTGACGCTTCTGGTTCGAAAACTGCCGAGTGGCCAGGAAGAAATTGAAAACTTGCGACAACAATTGGTCATTATGATCGAGGGGTTGGATACGAGGTTGCATGCAATGCAGGCGGAAATGCTGTTCGATTCTCGGCGTGAGCAGCTGGCCCGGGTGCTCGAATCGATCCGCGACAAACTGGGCGAAATCGACGAACAACATAAGCGACAAACCCTGGTAGCAAGCGAGATCGGTAACGAATTAGAAAGATCGATGCGACAGCTGGATTTGACTGAACAGCAGCAAAAGGTCCTGCTGAAAATTATTGCTTCCGGGGTGTCGAAAATTAAATCTGTTGACGATGAGGACAGCAAGCTCGAAGACCAATTCGAAGTCATCATCAATGATCTTTCAGGCCTGCTGGGCAAATAGGGACAAAGGAGGGGGGATAGAGGTCGGGGATTGGGGACGTTTCTATTTCTACAATAATAGACAGAACAGGAAAAATAGATGCGTCCCCATTTCCCCGGGCTGATGTATAATTTCGCAATTTTCGCTTCTGGCATATAACGAAATGAAAGACGCAGTCATCGTATCAACCGCCCGCAGCCCGATCGGGCTGGCCTTCAAGGGTACGCTCAACAATATAAAATCACCGACTTTAACGGCACACGCCATTCGTCACGCGGTGGATCGAGCCGGTGTTGGTGGCGAGGAAATCGACGATGTCATCATAGGTGCAGTGCTGACGGCGGGAACCGCCGGTATGAACATAGGTCGCCTGGCCTCGCTCGCCGCAGGATTGCCGAACACGGTGTCAGGTCAGACGATCGATCGGCAATGTTCATCGGGTTTGATGGCAATCGCAACCGCGGCCAAGCAAATTATTGTCGATGGCATGGATATCGTTGTTGCCGGCGGGCAGGATAATATTTCGGCAGTGCAAAACCAGTATTTCCCCTGGGTTGCCGATCAGGCCGATCCAAATGTCGTGATGCATGCAGAGCATGCCTACATGCCGATGCTGCTAACCGCCGAGCACGTGGTTAATAAATACGGCATTACGCGCGAGGCGCAGGATGAGTATGCGCTGCAATCTCAGATGCGCACCGCGGCCGGGCAGCAGTCAGGCGCCTTCGATGATGAAATTGTGCCGGTTTCTGCCACGCGCGCGATCAAAGACAAGGAAAGTGGAGAAATCAGTTACAGCGATGCAGTCCTGGAGAAGGATGAAGGTAACCGCCCGCAAACAACGCTCGAAGGCCTCGGCGGACTGAATCCCGTGATGGAAGATGGCACGGTTACCGCGGGCAACGCGAGTCAACTGTCCGACGGCGCGTCTGCTTGCGTCTTGATGGAAGCTTCGCTCGCCGAAAAGCGCGGTCTGGAGCCGCTTGGCATTTATCGTGGTATGGCGGTCGCCGGCAATGCACCCGAGGAAATGGGTATTGCCCCGATTTATGCGATCCCCAAACTGTTGCAGAAAAATGGTCTCGGCATCGACGACATAGACCTGTGGGAAATCAACGAAGCCTTCGCCTGTCAGACCCTGTATTGCCGTGATTATCTCGGGCTCGATAATGAAAAATTCAACGTCAATGGCGGCTCGATATCGATCGGACACCCCTATGGTATGACCGGGGCCAGGCTAACGGGCCATATTCTGATCGAAGGCAAGCGTCGCGGTGCAAAGTATGTTGTGGTTTCAATGTGCGTCGGTGGGGGAATGGGCGCAGCTGGATTGTTCGAGGTCGCCTGATGAAGACTAGAGACTTGCTGTTTTATCATGGCTTTCCGTTGCTGGTCGTCCTGTTTTCTTTCATCTGGTTCGCGATTGTCGGCGATTACAAGGCGCTTAAGGGTGAGTTCGGAATTATTGAGAACATGACCGTGTTGTTCCTGGTGGCCGCCATCGGATTTTGTATCTCCTCGATAATTAGCCTGAAACAACTTGGACCATCCGGCACCCTCAGGATCTGGTTGTTTATCCTGTTACTGGGTGCGACTTATTTCGCGCTGGAGGAAATTTCCTATGGCCAACATATGTTTGGCTGGGGCACGGCAGAATCCTGGAAGGAATTAAACAACCAGGGCGAAACCAACCTGCATAACGTACACGCACTGTTTGATCAATTGCCGCGCCTGCTACTGACGATCGCTATCCTGATTGGCGGTGTGATAATGCCGCTTTACCGGTATTTTCGTAAGATCAAGCTCGAGGAGTCAAACCGTCTTTACTGGCAGTGGCCGACGCTGGACTGCATCACGGTGGGCTTACTGGTTATTTTGATCAGGCCGATTTTAACGGTAATTGATACCAAGATTATCAACACTGGTGAAATGAAAGAGAACCTGATTGCGCTATTCATTCTGTTCTATTGCGTTTCGATTCACAGCCGAATCAGGCAGAAAATGAAGCAGGGCTAGATATTTTCTACCATGACATTATCGTATTGTAAAAGCAGTGGACGCGATGCACAGTGCCGGTAGCGAAAACGGGGCGCTTGAGCTGCTTTTCCACTCACCTGCAATTGATACCTGACAGCGCGGATTTATTTTCTTCTTTGTGGCTATAAACATTCATTTGCCCTTCCAGACCGGATCCCGTTTCTCGGCAAATGCTCGTGGACCCTCCATGAAGTCTTCCGACATCAACATTTTTTGATAGATCGGTAAATCACTATTACCCGGCTTGGTCGCGGCGAAAGCCTGTGGCATCGGCAGGTTATGTATCGCGGGTACGACCTCCTTCAGCGCTTGCAGGGCGAGCGGTGCACCAGTCGCCACTTCTCGCGCCAGTTCACGTGCGCATTCCATCAGTTCATCGAGTCGGCAAACACGACATGCCAGGCCCCATTGCCGGGCTTCTGCGGCGCTCATGCGGCGCCCGGTGTAAAGCAAGTCCATTGCCACGTTATAGGGAACTCGGCGCGGCAGAATCTGGATTGCGCCAACATCGGGCAGAAAGCCGCGCTGCATTTCGGGCAGGAAGAACTCGGCATGGTCTGCCGCAACGATCAGGTCGGTGGCAAGAGCGATTTCGAAACCGCCACCAACGGCCATGCCGTTAATCGCGGAAATGACTGGCTTTTTCAGACCCCAGAACTCGCTGATGCCGGCGAATCCACCGGGACAGGTAAACGCACTATTAACCGCCTCCTCGTTGTTGTCGATGGCGGCTATTTCCTTCAGGTCCCAACCCGCGCTAAAGATTCGGTCGCCGCTACCGGTAATGATGCCAACCTGCAGGCTGTCGTCCTCTTGCAGCATCGAAAGGGCTTCATAAATCGCGGCTGAAACACCTGGATTAATCGCGTTGGCAGGCGGTCGATCGATGGTGATTTCAACAATGCGATCGTAGATATCTACCTTCACTTCTGAGCTCATTACTGCCCCCGAAAATTGTATGTGAATAGCGGCAATATATGTCAAAATCGAAATGCATTCACGCTTCGTTTTTTGCCCATGTCACATTGGCTAAATCCATTACTGTCTCCACGATCGATTGCCATCGTTGGTGCCTCCGAACGCGAGGATAGCCTCGCGGCTATGACACATCGTCAATTGTCGGATAGCGGGTACGACGGCGACATATACCCGGTTAATCCGAAGTACGAATCATTGCATGGGAAATCCTGTTACGCCTCGCTGGTTGACCTGCCGGTGGTGCCCGATCTCGTGGTATACGCCATCAGCGGTGCTCCCCTGGAGCAGAGCTTCGATCAAGCATTGGCAATTAAAGTTGGTGGTATTCTTATCTACGCGGCAAACCACATCGAAAATGATCCCGAGCCAAAGCTTCCCGCACGACTTAGAGACAAGGCCAGGCAGGCAGGAATTCCGGTTTGTGGTGGAAACTCGATGGGTTTTTATAATTACGACCGCAATGTCATGGTCAGTTTCGACAGCCCGCCCGCAGGGCGATCCGCTGGTCACATCGGCCTGATACTGCATTCCGGGTCCGGCATGACTTACCTGGCTAACAATGACGCACGGTTCTGTTTCAACTATGTCATTGCGAGTGCGCAGGAGGTCAATGCGACTGTTGGCGATTACATGGATTACCTGCTCGATCAGGATTCAACCCGTGTGATCGCAATTTTCCTGGAAGCGGTGCGTGATGTACCGGCCTTCATCGCGGGTTTGAAGAAAGCAGGTCAAAAATCCACACCCGTGGTAATAACACGTCTCGGGCGCACCGAGAAATCCGCCCAGCTGGCGATGAGCCATTCGGGTGCAATCGTCGGTAATTACGAGGCATTTATCGCGGTTTGTCAGCGTCACGGTGCGATTCTATGTCACGATGCCGACGAAATGATTGTTACCGCGATGCTGTTTGCCGCAGGCTTTCGTGTTAATGGCGGTGGGCTTGCGAGCATGCTCGATTCGGGTGGCATGCGTGAACAGATGGTCGACCTTGCCGAGGATCACGGTGTCCCGTTTGCACAAATTTCGCCAACGACTACAAAGGTGTTACGCGAGCATCTGGAAACTGGGCTGGAAGCGGTCAATCCGATGGATGGTATGGGTGCGCTCGGGAACAATACATTTCAAACCTATCTCGAGTGTGGCAAAGCCCTGCTCGATGATGAAGATACCGGTTTGATGAGTTTCGAGTTCGAGTTTCGTGACGGTTTTTCGCACTACCCCGAGTTGTTCGACGTGGCAAAGCAGTTGTCAGCTTATAGTCATAAACCACTCCTCCTGGTCCAGAGCTGTACCTTCACCAATCTGAGTAATACCGCGGCCGAGCTGACCGCACAGGGAATCCCGGTCATCAACGGTATCGATGTGGCTTTGCGCGCAATACGCAATCTGATGAATTATCAATCCGGGGATGATGTCGTTGACGCTGCGAATGAAATTGACTTCGACCAGGCCGTTATCAGGAACTGGTCAAGTCGCTTAAACGCGGCCGAAAGCTGCGATGAAGTCACCTCGTTGAGCCTGATGTCGGACTTTGGCTTGCCGACGGTTAGTTTCAGCATTGCCCAAAGCTTCGATCAAGCCTGTGCAGCGGCCGAGGCCTGCGGTTATCCGCTGGTGCTCAAGACTGCGATGACAGGCATTGCGCATAAATCCGATAAAAACGGGGTCAAAGTTAACATCGAAAGTGTTCAGCAACTCGAAGTGGCCTACTGGGATCTGCAAACGAGGCTAGGTGACCGCGTCCTGGTCATGCCCATGATAGCGACTGGTGTCGAGGTATCCGTCGGTATGAAAAACGATCCGCAGTATGGCCCGATGGTGATTGTCGCCTGTGGTGGGGTGTTGATCGAACTAATCGCCGAACGTGCATTCAAGCTTGCCCCGGTGAGCAGTGAACAGGTGAATGCAATGATCGATCAGACCAGGCTTAAAAAACTGCTGTCTGGAGTGCGCGGCCAGGCGTCAGTCGACCGTGCGGCACTGGTCGACCTGGTGGTAAGATTTTCGCAGCTGGCGTTTGTCCTGGGTGGCGAGATCGACGAGATCGATTTAAATCCCGTGATTGTCAATCACTCTGGTTGTACCATCGTCGATGCACTGGTGGTGCCAAAGTAGCGCTCTTTTCCAGGATCACTAGTACCAGGCGTCTTCCACGGACGCTTTTCTACGGGCTATAAAATCCAGCAGGGCATCGTCGATGGCGGGGTCGATTGCCGGGGCCTCATACTCCGCCAGCATCTTGTTCCAGCGGTCATAGGCGCGTTGCTGCATATCCTTGCTGCCAGCCTCGCTCCATTGCTCGAAGGGACCGGAGTCTGCCAGTTCAGCATTAAAATTTGCGGTTTTGTAGTGTTGCATGGTGTGAGCGACGCCGAGAAAGTTGGTGCCGACTCCCGCTTCCCGGTAGGCATCTCCGGCAAGCTGATCGTCATTGATATCAAGTCCCGTGACAACCCGTGCCAGGGCGCCGCATTGTTCGGCGTCCATGACAAACTTTTCGTAACCAATGGTCAGGCCGCTCTCGAGCCAGCCCGCGGCCTGGAAGATGAAATTCGCCCCGGCCATGATTGCCGGGTTCATCGCGTTGGTGGATTCCTGCATTGCCTGGGCGTCGGCTATCTTGGATGCGGTCAAATGACCGCCGCAGCGAAACGGCAGTCCCATGCGCCGACTGAGTTGAGATATCGCGAGCGTTGCCAGTGTGGATTCGGGCGTGCCGAATGTCGGCGCGCCGGATTTCAAATCCATCGTGGTCAGGAAACTGCCATAGACAACTGGCGCGCCCGGTTGTACCAGTTGGGTCAGCGCAATTCCAACCATCACCTCGGCATGTGCCTGCGCGATAATCGCCGGCTGGGTGACCGGGCTCATCGCGCCACCCATAATAAAAGGAGAAATGACATTACCCTGGTTGGCCGCCGCGTAAGTGCGCAGCGCTGCAGTCATGGTGTTGTCATAAACCAGTGGCGAATTCACGTTGATATTGCCCTGGATGACAAGATTCTCCTGCATGAACGACTCACCAAATACGATTTGCGCCATCGCCAGCGAATCCTCGGCGCGCTCGGGTGCTGTCACCGAGCCCATGAAGGGTTTGTCAGAGTAACGCAGGTGTGTATAAACCATGTCGAGGTGACGCTTGTTGACCGCTATATCGACCGGCTCGCAGATGGTTCCACTTTGGTGGTGCAGCCACGGGGACAGGTAGGTCAGCTTGATAAAATTTTGAAAATCTTCGAGCGTGGCGTAGCGCCGTCCGCCCTTGATGTCGGTCACGAAAGGTGAGCCATAGGCGGATCCAAAGATCAGGTTATTGCCGCCAAACTCGATATTACGCGCGGGGTTGCGCGCATGCATGGTGTAAGTTCTGGGTGCTGTTTTACAAAGTGTTCGCACATGACCACGATCGAAGCGCAGTAATTCACCATCGATGGTCGCGCCGGCTTGCCTGAATAATTCCAATGCTTCGGGATCGTCCCGAATCTCGATGCCAATTTCCGAGAGCAACCATTCCGCGTGCTCCTCAAGCCTGACCAGTGCCTCCTCGTCGAGCAGTTCGTAGGCGGGAATCTTACGGGTTAAAAAAGCAGGCGCGCGGGCTGCACCAGACTCAGCACGGTTGCGGTCGAGAGAGCGCCGACGGGCGGAGGCTCGCGACATCTGATTCTGGCTCAGCCGTGGGTACGGGACTTGGCCGGATCGAAAAAAGGAATCGTCTCGACCGTGGCATTGCCTGAAAAATCATCGCTAACGACGTCGAGCCGCGTTCCGGATTGCGCCGCGCCGGGGCGCAGGTGCACCAGCGCCAACGACTTGTTGAGACGGTGCGAATAGCAGGGGCTGTTGATTACACCAACTTCCTCCCCATTGAAACTTAATATTTCCCCACCAATCAAGGCATCGTCATGATCGATCGAAATTCCAGCCGCGACGAATCGTTCCTGCCCTTCGGAGGCCAGAACTGCCTGTTTGCCGCGAAAATCCCCCTTGTTTCGACTTACGGTAAAGCCGAGGCCGACTTCCCAGGGTGTGTGCTCTGCCGTCATGTCATAGCCAAAGAACAGCAATGCGGCCTCGATGCGAACCTTGTCGAGCGAGGCAAAAGAGCAGGGCATGATGCCCAGTTCCGCCCCGTGCACAAGAATCTGGTCCCAGATATCGCCAACTACCGCGGCGCTGGCAAAGATTTCGTAACCGCGCTCACCCGAGTAACCGGTGCGTGAAATACGACAGGGATGGCCAAACAATTGCGTTGCCTGGTGGTGAAAATACTGCATTTCAGTCAGGTCGATCGGGGTGTGCGCATCAAGTAGTTGCAGCGATTTTGGGCCCTGTAACGAAATATTGTGCAGCTCGTCGTCCAGTTCGATATCGGCGTTGAGCCCCTCGGCGGACTCCCGCAATCGTTGCATGCTTTCACCCGACCCGTGGCAGTGCATCCACTCATCATCGCCGTTATTAGCGATGATGGCATCGTCACATACCGTGCCCTGGTCGGTCAGAATTGCGCCATAAGCCGATTTCCCGGGGTAGATTGTCGTCATATCGCGCGTGATGACATGATCGACAACTTTCGCCGCATCGGGGCCACGAACGAACACCTTTTTCAGTGGCGACATGTCGAACATACCGGCGGCTTCGCGAATCGCATCGTGCTCGTCATTGGGATCGCTGTTATAGCTCCAGGCCGTTCCCATATCGTTCCAGTCTTCCAGTCCCGATCCCAGTTCGGTATGTCGCGAGGCAAGCGCCGAGGTGCGTGAAAGCTCATTCATAGTTTTTTCCCGAGTAAATTTTCAATACAATTCGTACAATTAATTTGATCAAACTGACTAGTGACATATGGTGAATATTAATAGCCAGGATAAAAACCTTCCAATCAAAAAAATTGACCTGATTGTCAAAATAATTTAAACAGTAGGTATGCGATTTCGTAATTTTGACAACCTGCGTAGCTTTATCGTCGTGGCCCGTCATTTGAACATGGGGGCGGCAGCTGAGGAGCTGAACCTGACCAAGGGTGCCATTAGCTATCAAATTCAGCAGCTCGAGGCCGAGCTGGGATTCGATGTCTTCTGCCGATCAAAACGTAAGCTCAGTTTAACCGACAAGGGTTCGGACCTGCTCCAGGTATCCAGGGCCTTATTTGACAATGTTGAGCGAGAAATAGTCGCTCTCAGGCAACAAAACAGTGACCGTATCACGATCGGCATGGCGACTTATTTCGCGTCCCGTTGGTTATCTCCTCGATTGATGCATTTCATCACCGAACATCCCGAGATCGGTTTGCGCATCCAGCCGCTGGTTGATCTGATGGATCTGCGTGCCAACGATCTGGATCTTGCAGTACGTTGGGGCAAGGGTGAGTGGGACCATGAAACACTCGAAATAGAATTGATTTTTCCATGCCCAGCGTTGCTGACGGCGAGCCGCGAAATCGGCGAGCAGATAACAGAACAAGGCATTGCTAGCGTGGTCAGTCGGCAAACCCTGCTGCACGACCGGGACGGCAGCGAGGCCTGGGTGGACTGGTTTGCAGCGGCGGGGATCGAGTGGAGGCCAGGGTCGAATGATCTGGTGATTCCCGATCCTAATGTGCGAGTGCAGGCAGTTATCGATGGCCAGGGTATCGCACTTTATGATTTTCTCGTCGACGACGAAGTGAAGTCCGGTCGACTATACCAGTATCAACCCGTCACCTTAGGCGCATACGGTTACTACCTGGTGTATCCGGGAGGTACCGAATCCGGTTCTGCCATCAAAATTTTCCGTGACTGGATTATGCAGGAGGCCAATCCCGGGTAGAGCTCACGGCTATCAATGAAACTGAAAGGGATTAAATTAACGGGTATGGACCTGGTCGAATGATTACAATCATAGCGAAATCTCCTCAGTTAATCGCGGCCAGGCTGCTGTCTTGCGGCAATATCTGCTGATTTGGATCGTTAGCAGGAGCTAATCTTCGATATCGAGGCGCCGTTGCAGTGCGCGCAGACGACTAAAGAACTCGTCCCGGTCCACGTGGCACTGCCTGATGTGCCGGTTCCCATTAAACGCGGCGCGTGCATGTAACACCCGATGATTGTCCATCACCGCGGCCTGGCCGGACTCCAGCCGATAGGTCATGCAGGCCTCGGGTGCATACACCAGTGCCAGCAATTGCTGCAGCGCCTGGTAAACAGGTTCGACTAGATGCTCTTCCGTATCCAGGGGTGCCATGGTGCGCTCGTTGATGTGTACCGCCGCGATATCACCGTAGCGGTCCAACTCGATACTGCGCCATTTCGCCGACAGGGCCACGTCATCGACATCGTCGACCAGGAACCTTCGGTGCGGAATTGGAACCCGGCACAGTAAATCAAACATATCCTTGTGTTCCGATCGCAATCGTTGCGCGGCACTGAAACCGTCGACCAGGATCGATGCGCCTCCACCGCACTCGCTGGCGCGCAGGCAATGCATCATAAACAGGCCCGGTATCGGATCACGGAACAATTCATCATTGTGGGGCCGTATAGCATGTGCCGTTTGCGCCAGAATCCTTTGTTGTGGTGTTGATATCAGGTCGAAAATGCGTCCGTAATGTGTTTCTCGAATGAATCCGAAAATTGATGCCAGACTTTCAATCTGATCCTCGAGCGTGGGCACCGCATTTATAATCGCAAAGCCATAGTCGTTTATGCGTTGAAACATCTGCAGACGCATCGACTCATCGCTGAGGACCTGGCCGTAATCCCATTCAGGTATATTGCCGTTGAGCGTCGAATCCCAATGTACGGGTTGCTGCCGACGTTTGGCGATCGCCTCACTTGAATAGCTATGCTCGCGCAGCCAGGCTGGCGTGTAACTGCTGAGATGGCCGTCTCCCTGCCACCGGATCTGCAATGATCCCGCAGCATCAATAGACAATTTTTCAGGCGCAATGTCTGGATCAATGCTACCCAGTTCCAGGTATCGATGGCCACCGCTACGGTCACCGCATTGGGGACAGGTACAATTGTCGCGTAGCCAGATATGGTGGAATAGGCTTTGATGTCCGTCTTCCCAGAGGATGGCAATGTTACGTTCTTGCCTCTCGATGCTCTCGATTGAGGGTCTCTTTTTGCTCGATGTTTCGATTAGGACCGGGCTACTCAACTTGAAATTAGCGGTTTGGATAAGGATTCGTAAAATTGTATCCGAAATGTTAATAGTTGTGCGATATTGTGAGCGTTCAAACGCATCCAAAAGCTGATAGCTTGATATGAATCATCCCGCGAGGGAACGGCAGGGAGTATCTTTATAGTTTGAGTGGGCTATATTGTACAAAAGTGATGATTTGGTCGAATTGCATTTGCTTTAATCTTATTATCATTACAGGGTAGACACATTGAATTTAAATCAACATAGGAGAGAACTTTCATGAGACTTCTCAACCGGACAATACCGATACTTGCTATCTCACTTTTGGTGCCGCTGAGTGCCTATGCGGATTCGTGGAGCTGCCGCCTTGGGAATGACGTACGCGAAGTGCATATGGAGCAGACAACATCGGCTCCTTTGCCATGCCAGGTCCTGTACAAAAAACTGACTGAGGGGGTTGAAGACCAGGTCCTGTGGACTGCACAGAACGACGCTGCGTATTGCGAATTTAAAGCCAAAGAATTTGTTGAAAAACTGGAGTCCTGGGGCTGGACCTGTGTAGAAACAATCCGTGACGAAACTGCTGCGCAGTAGTGTCATAAGCAGGATTTAATTAACGAACCCTGGCTGTTTTTCTCGTTTCAAGTGGCCCGCTCTAGGTTAGAAACGCCATACAGCCAGTAATTGTGTCGCGGACTCGTCGGTGTCCTTGTCACCCAGTTTGTTTTGCCAGTACTGATACTCGATGCCAACAAATAGCTGTTGTGGCATTTCAAACCAGGCCTTGCCTGCATCCCACCTGAACTGCGGCTGCGCGAGTACCCATGCCTCTACCGTATCGCCGAGCTCATTATCCCGTTCGCCGATATACTCGATATGTCCTTCGATGCTGAAATCCTGGTTGCCCACAGAAAACGGGTAGGCCCAGTTAAAGTCGATCATGAAGCTGTCGTCTTCAGCGGGTGCACCGCCATGCCCCACTGCGGCGTTGTCGTCGATATATGCAGTCAAGTCCAGATTGGCAAACTCAAAACCAGGCAGGTCCAGTGAGAATCGGACACCTGGAAGGTACTTTTTAACATTCTCATCCGCTCCATAATTGATGCCGAAGATTATGCCGATATCCCTGACCGACCCAAATCCGACTTTATTGCCGGTAATCTTGCCGAGGCTGAAGTTTGTATACCACTCCAGATAAGCATCGCTATTATTAAAAACGGTGTCTCCACTTTCCAAAAGATCGACAAAGAAAAAATTGTCGCCGTATTTCCAGCTACCGGCGTATTGCACGGTCCAGACCTCGGTACTTTCATCACCGCCGCCGGCGAACTCCGGTGTATCAAGGGTACCGTATTGGTAATGAAGCTCGAGTTTGCTCCAATCCTCGGCGACACAGGGAAATGAGCAAAACAGCGCAAGCGCGAGCATGAAAACTGATAATTTCCTATTCAGCATTTTCGAATCTCCATAAACGTTAGTGTCACGCGAGTTATAAAATCGTGGAAATATTGTATTCAAAATACTTTCTGGTTACAGGATTAACGAAATCGTAATTTTCCGAAAGCTTTTTCCCAGGCATGGAAACAGATTCCGCCAGGTCACGAATGAGTTAAATAATAGGTATTGCACAGGCAGTTTTTTATTGCCAAAGATTGTCTCGGTCGGGACTGACTGGTGAATGACTGGGGACGATACCGGTGTCGTAGCAGGTGTTAGATAATTGTCTTAGCGACCACAAAAATGAGGCCTCGATCAAGGTGTTTTATAGAGATAGAAACCGATTAGTCGCAATCCAGGGGCCGGGACGCGTTGCTGATTTATCCTGCTATAATCAACTGGCATTAGATCAGTAAAATCAAGGATTTATCCATGAGCGATATCTACGCTACGCCGGAATCCGACCTTGCGTATCACAGTCCTTCCCAACGCAGTGGCGGAAATATTGAAGATGCGATTGCAGGTAATATTGAAGTCAAAATGCTCGAGACCCTCGGCGAAGCCTGGCGCGCCCTCAAGGGCTTCAAGCTCAAGTGCCATATTGCGACCGTAATCTGGTTGATTGTTTATGTGATAGCCGCGATGATCAGCGTGCCGGTTGTCATCGGTCTGGTCGCCGTCGGTGCGGATGAGACGACCGCGTCGATCATTGCGTCGCTGATACAAATCGTCGCTATTGCCGCAACCATGCCAGTCGTTGCCGGCATCACCATCATGGGCATCCGCCACGCTCAGAATAAATCGGTTTCACCCGGCTCCGTATTCAATTATTTCCATCGCATTCCGGGTGCAATACTGTGGTATATCCTGATGTCATTGATGATAATTATTGGCTATATACTACTAATCATTCCGGGCATTTATCTTTCATTCGCCTACATGTTTTCGCTACCTTTAATGATCGAAAAAGATATGACTGCGTGGCAGGCACTAGAGGCATCGCGCAAGGCCGTTACCCGGATCTGGTTTCGTGCCACGGGATTTTTGCTACTGGTCATGCTGTTGGTAACGCTCGGCATAATTCCGTTGACTATTCCATTGATCTGGATAGTACCCTGGGTTTCACTGGCCTATGCGATGATTTATTTCAAACTGTTTGGTGCCGAGGCCCAGACCCTCGCGGATTAAGGAAAGTTATTGCTTGATACACGCTATCGGGTCGAGATTCCTGGGGGTATCAACCTTGAAGCCCAG
>CALJYH010000064.1 GCA_937984095.1 uncultured Gammaproteobacteria bacterium
GCCGACGTTTCCAACTGGGGCGCTTATGGCATCATTTCCTTCCTGTCGATCTGGAACGAACGTGACTTTCTCGGCGAGATCGAGCCACTCGATATTTTGCGCTATATCTCCGAACTCGGCAGCGTTGACGGCGTTACCCGAATCAACCAGCTGACCGAAGACGGTCTTGACGTCAGCGAAGGTGAATCGGTGCTTCTGGAGCTGCGACAGGCCTGTGGTTTTGGATAGAGGCCGGCTGGCATAACGATTTCTGGATTGTGGCTCTATTCCGCGAAGTCCCGTTTCTGCTTAACTTGCGAGCCCTTTTCAGGCACTGATGAAACACCCGAGGTACCGATGACAATTGCATATTTAAATGGCGACTACATGCCACTCGAAGAAGCCCGCATTTCCCCGATGGACCGTGGTTTCCTGTTTGGTGACGGTATCTACGAAGTGGTTCCATCTTACGATGGCAAAATGGTTGGTTTCGGCCCGCATATCAAGCGCATGCAGGACGGGCTCGACACCATCGAAATCAAACTCGGCTGGAGTGATGAACAGTGGCGCCAACTGTGCAATTCTTTGATGGAAAAAAATGGTAATGGCAACCTCGGAATCTATCTCCACGTGACCCGCGGTGCCGACGAGAAACGCCACCACGCCTATCCGGAAGGGATCACACCGACCGTGTTTGGTTACGCATTCGAGATTCCGCCACCACCGGTCCCCAATCGCGAAGAGATTGCCCCTTACACTTGCGCGACTGGTCACGATATGCGTTGGGACCGCTGTAATATCAAGTCCATCTCGCTATTGGGTAACGTCATGCATTACCAGCAGGGATACAGTAAGGGTGATGCCGAAATCCTGCTCTACAACGATAGCAACGAACTGACCGAATGTGGCGCCTGCAACGCTTACATCGTCAAGGATGGAATTGTTGCCACCCCACCACTCGACAACCAGATTCTACCCGGCATTACACGCCAGCTGTTACTCGGGGTATTACGCGCGGATGGCAGCATCCCGGTCGAAGAACGCGTCATCACCATGGACGAGGTCTGGAATGCGGATGAAATCTGGATTTCAAGCTCAAGCAAGGAAGTCGTACCGGTGATCAAGCTGGATGGAAAACCGGTTGGCGATGGCAAACCCGGCCCAGTCTGGGAAAAAGCGGCAAAATTATACTCGGCCGGCAAGTACGACTTTTAAACTCTCGTAAACCGGGGACAGTATACTAATTATTTGTAGATAGCCTGGTCGGTAACGATCATATCGAGTTGTACATCCCATTTCTCCGGGACAATTCGGTCAACTTTTTGAATTTCGTGGGCTACCCCGATTAAAACCGGTCTGGTGTATTCGGGATTCTTACGAAAAGCAAAACTGCGGTCATAGAAACCACCGCCCATACCGATACGATTACGATTACCGTCAAACACCACCAAGGGCGCCAATACCAGGTCGAGTTCTTGCGGGGACAACATTTCACTTGCGCCAATATCAGGCTCGGGCAAGCGAAACCTGTTGATGCGCATTTTCTGGGTACGGAAATAAGGTGAAAACCTCAATGCTGCATGATCCAGGTTCGGCAGAAAAATTTCCTTGCCCTCGACCAGGGCATGATCGATAACAGCATCCAAACCGATTTCTCCGTTGACCGCGAAATATACCGCCACTCGCTGGGCCTGTTGGTACTCTGGCAACGGCAGGATATGTTCGGCAAGCGCCGCAGCGGCAATTTCGAGCTGAGTGGAATCGAGGTCAGCACGCAACTTGCGATTGTGCTGCCTCAACTCGTCATGGCTTTCCACCGCAACCTCCAGATTAGAAAAACGCGCATGATACTGTCATTCAACCAGGCTGAGTAGCCATTCCTTGAAAGCGCGCACCGCTGGATTTTTCAGATGTGATTCCGGACAGACTACGTAATAGCAAAAATCGTTTACCAGGGTGACGTCAAACGGTTTAACCAGTTTACCCGACTCGAGATGATCCTCGACAAAAGTGGTTGAACCGAGGGCAATCCCCTGGCCTTCGATCGCGGCCTGAATCAAAACGTTGGTATCATCGATAATGGTTCCTTTTCCTGAATTGATATCGCCGAGTCGAGCGAGTTCGAGCCAGTCATGCCAACATTCGTAGCTGGCATCATGCAGCAGGGTGTAATAACGCAGATTATCGATCTCGGTTAACGGCTTGTCGTTATTCATGAAGGCGGGTGAACAAACCGGGAAAAAATCCAGTCCCAACAACTTGTCTGCAACCACGTCAGGCCAGTCGCCCTTGCCGTAGGTGACCGCGATATCAATTTCCTCACGCCGAAAATCGACGGCCGCGTTGGCATGATATAAACAAAGGTCGATTTCAGGGTATTGCAGCCAGAAGTATTTGAGCCGGGGTGACAGCCACTTGGCGGCAAAGGATGGCGCCAGGCGAACGCTGAGCAGGTTAGAATGCTGTTCAATGCTAAGCGAGCCTATGGCTTGCGAAACTCGATCGAAGGCCTCGATAACATCAGGTAACAAGGCCTTGCCCTGCTCAGTCAAAGCCAGTCGTCGCGGGTAGCGATCAAACAGCGAAAAACCAAGATAATCCTCGATTACCTTGATTTGATGGCTAATGGCCGCCTGTGTGACGTTCAGCTCCCTGGCAGCACCGGTAAAGCTCAACAAGCGACCTGCGGCTTCGAAGCATTTCAAACTGTTCAGTGGTGGTAAGCGTCGGCTCAAGGATTTAATCTATAGATTATTAAAACTAATCCATACTATAAAAAATAATAGCTTGTATCCAGTAGTATCTGATTCGAGAATGCGCGCTAGGTAAGCCGATTCCCGAAAAATTTGGCCATTGAGGAAAATCATTATGGCAAGACGTTCTAATGCCCGCGCGGCAAAAATTGCCCTCCGCAAAGCCGCACTCGCCGAAGACCTCAAACCTGTGCATCCCGGGGAAAGCGGTGGTCAATACAAACCGCTCTCGGAATCCGATGTCGAACAGATCAATACCACTATATTTCGTATCCTCGAGGAAGTCGGTTTTGCCGACGCCAACGAGCATTGCATCGAAACCTGCCTGGCAGTTGGCGCAACTTACGGCGAAGACCAACGCTTGCGGTTTCCGCGTGCGGTAGTTGAAGACGCGCTCAACAAATGCAGCCGTGATCTAACGCTGTACGGCCAGGAACCGAAACATGATATGCACCTGAGCGGCTCCAAGGTGCATTTCTCGACTGCCGGCGCCGCGGTCATGATTGCCGATCCGGTAAACAACGAATATCGCGAATCGACCGCCCAGGATTTGTATGATATGGCCCGCATCGCGGACAAATGTGAACATATCCACATGTTTCAACGCACCTGCGTATTACGCGACATCACCGATAACCACGATATGGATATCAATACCGCCTACAACGCGGCGATGGGAACCACCAAGCATATCGGTGCCAGCTGGACCGAAGCGCACCATCTCGAAGACACGCTGAAGATGCTCCATATCATAGCGGGCGGTGAAGACAAATGGCGCGAACGCCCCTTCATGAGTATTTCCTGCTGCCACGTGGTGCCGCCGATGAAATTCACCGATGAAGCACTGAGCTGTATCAAGGTTGCGGTTGAAAGCGGCATGCCGGTATTGTTGCTTTCCGCTGGTCAGTCCGGGGCGACTGCACCAGCCTGCCTGGCCGGCGCAGTTGCCCAGGCCTGGGCCGAGTGCCTCGGCGGACTGGTTTTCGTTAATGCCATCAAACCCGGCGCGCCCGCGATCATCGGTACCTGGCCATTCGTATCGGATTTACGCACCGGTGCAATGAGTGGAGGTTCACCCGAACAGGCGATTCTATCCTCCGCCTGTGCGCAAATGGGTAATTACTTTAACCTGCCGACGGGTACCGCCTGCGGCATGACCGATTCCAAATTTCCCGATTTTCAGGGCGGTGCTGAACGCGCCTATACCCTCTCCTGCGCGGCAACTTCGGGCGCCAATATTATTTATGAATCAGCCGGCATGTATGCAAGCCTGCTTGCAGCCTGCCCCGAATCCCTGGTAATCGACAACGACATACTCGGTGCCGCATTACGAATAACTCGAGGTATCGAGGTTAATGAACAGACCTTGAGTTTCGAAGATCTGAAAGATGTCTGCCTCGGCAACAAGGGACATTATCTGGGTTCGGGCAAAACCCTGGAGGTCATGCAAACCGAGTACATTTATCCGGAACTCGGCGACCGCCTGAGCCCCAACCAATGGGTTGAACAGGATAAACCCGTATTACTGGACAAGGCCATCGCGCGTAAAAAGGAAATCCTCAATAACTACTTTCCTGACCACATCAACGATGAAATCGATCAGCAAATTCGTGCGCAGTTCAATATCTTCCTGCCACGAGAAGCTTTTGGCCGCGGAGCCTAAGTCATTTCTAACGCATTTATAGAAGGAATAGTCAGATGAAAAGTCACGCCAGAGTCGTCATTATCGGGGGTGGTTCACTCGGGGTGAACCTGTTGTATCACTTGACCCGGGAAGGCTGGAACGATGTGGTACTGGTCGAGAAAGGCGAGCTGACCAGCGGCTCGACCTGGCATGCGGCTGGGCTGTGTTCAAACTTCATCGGTAATCACACGGTTTCGCAAATTCATAACTACACAATCAAGCTCTACAACGAAATTCTGCCGCAGGAAACCGGTGATAAATCGAGCTTTCACCAAACTGGCAGTATCCGTCAGGGTTTCACCAGGGTTGAAGAAGAATGGTTCAGGAATCTTGAAAGCCGCTCCAAAAACGTCGGTTTCGAATTCAATATTGTCAGCAAGGAGGAAGCGCAGAAGCTCAATCCGTTCATGAACTTCGACAAGGCTCGCGTCATTGCCAGCACTCCGAACGATGGTCACGTGGATCCCACCTCGGTGGTCATGCCGTTATCCAAACTGGCACGAGATAAGGGAGCCGAGATCTATCGCTTCACCCGCGTTACTGAAATTAACGAATTGCGCTCGGGAGAATGGGAGGTCGTTACCGACAAGGGAACGATCGTAGCCGAGCACGTGGTCAATGCTGCCGGTTGTTTTGCGCGTGAAATTGGCGCGATGGTTGATATCAATGTTCCCTTGATCAATCTCGAGCATCAATATCTCGTCACTGAAAAGCACCCCGATATCGAAGCGCTGGGCTGGGAATTACCGGTATGTCGTGATTCCTATAGTTCCGCCTATATTCGCCAGGAAGGTCTCGGTTTTCTGGTCGGTCCCTATGAAATGTGGGGTTCGCGACCGTGGGCACTCGATGGTATGGACTGGGCCTTTGACCGAGAACTATTCGAGCCGAATCTTGACGTGCTGATGCCCTTTCTCGAGCGCTGCTTCGAATTGACGCCTAAGTTCGAGGAGGTTGGCGTCAAATCGGTGGTCAACGGACCGATTACCCATACGCCGGACGATAACATCCTGGCAGGGCCGGTCGCCGGCCTAAGTAACTTCTGGAATCTGTGTGGTGCCAGTATCGGAATCGCCCAGGGTGGTATCGGCAAGTACATGGCACAATGGATGAAGTATGGCCAGACTGAAATCAACATGGCGTCGCTCGATACGCGTCGATTTGGAGACTGGGCCGACAAAAAATATTGCACCATCAGGGCGATCGAATCCTACGAAGCGATGTACGCGGTAGGTGCACCCAACGATAATCGACCCCACGGTCGCCCGATGCGGACCAGCCCTCTGTTTACGCGTTTGCTCGAGCACGGCGCGGTTCACGGCGCGGCACAGGGATATGAAAAGGCATTGTGGTTCCAGACGGACGCAGTACGTCGTGAGTCGTTAAGCTGGTCGCATAGTGAGGCCCAGGCGGTCGTTGCCGAGGAATGTAAAGCGGTACAGGAGTCGGCCGGGGTCATAGACATTTCAGGCTCGGCCAAGTACGAGATTAGTGGCCCCGATGCCGCGGCGTTCCTGGACCGGCTCTCGTGTAATAAATTACCCCGCGTTGGACGCATTGGTCTGAGCCTGTTCCATGGGTCTAACGGCGGTATTATGTGCGAAATGTCGATCACCCGACTCGCCGAAGACCATTTTTACCTGGTGTCGGCGATCGCTTCCGAACACAAGGATTTACACTGGATGCAAGCAAATGTCGATGGCTTCGATGTTCGAATCGAGAACCTCACAGAAGAGTTTTCATCGCTGTTGATTACCGGACCAAATTCACGCGAGATACTGCAGCAAATGACCGAGGATGATTTATCTAATGCCGCCTTCCCATGGTTGTGTGCTCGCGAGATCCAGATCGACAGCGCCATTGTGCGTGTTCTGAGGGTGTCTTACGCGGGTGAACTGGGTTACGAACTGCATATGCCCAGTTACCAGCTATTATCGATTTACGACTCGATGTGGCGCAAGGCGGAACCCATCGGCATCCGGAATTTCGGCGGTTATGCATTCAATTCCATGCGCATGGAAAAGATGTATCGCGCTTACGGCAACGAATTCACCGAGGAAATCAGTGGTTTCGAGGCCGGCATGGATCGTTTCATCGACACCAGCCGTGATTTTATCGGCTGCGAGAATTTGAAACAGCGCCAACAGGATGGTTACGCGATCGAGCTTGCATACCTGGTGTTTGATGATGATGTTGCCTGCGAGTGTTATGGCAACGAAGCGGTCTATCACAACGGTGAATTAATCGGTTTGACCACCGGCGGTGCCTATGGTCACCGCATCGGTAAAAGCGTCGCCTTCGCTTACCTGGATCCTGTCAAAATCAGCGCTGGGCTTGAACTCACAGTTGACACTTCAAGCGGCAGTCGTTGTGCCCATATTGCAATGGATGCGGCCTACGATCCAGCTAACGAATTGCTGCGTGCCTAGGGCCTGCGATATGATAAGTGTCCGTTAAATGCGCTCAGCCGGGAGGCTACGATGAAAACTGTGAACTTTACTCGCATGGAAGATGGCACCCGCGAGGAGTACGAGTTTCTCGACCAGATGGAAGACGAGTACAAGGCCGGCCTTCCCGAACGTATACTGGATAGCCTGCGCAAGCTCGAGCACAGCCTCTCGGGTTACAGGATTAATCGCCTCGAACACAGCCTGCAGGGTGCGACCCGGGCATTCCGCGCCGGTGAACCGGATGAAATGATTATCGCGGTGCTATTACACGATATCGGTGACGACCTGGCTCCCTACTCGCATAGTGAAATGGCTGCCGCGATTTTACGACCCTTCGTATCCGAAAAAATCTACTGGGTCATAAAACATCATGGTGTGTTTCAAATGTACTACTACGCGCATCATTGTGGTGGAGACCGTAACGCTCGCGAGATGTTTAAGGACAATCCCTGGTACCAGGATGCGATCGATTTTTGTCATAATTATGACCAGAACTGCTTT
>CALJYH010000065.1 GCA_937984095.1 uncultured Gammaproteobacteria bacterium
CCTGGAAATGCGCGCGATGCTGTTCGTTTGCCATCACAGTTGGGAATTGCCCATGTTCCGGGAAATATCACGCAAGCGGCGGCGCGATCAGATTACCAGGCGCATCGAATTGCTGACGCGAAAGTAATTTACCTGTCCCCGTATTCGGGACATTAACTTAACCGGGGAAAACAATGCAACGCTCGACTCCAAGGTCATTGGCAATTTCAACCTGCTGCCTGCTCGCGGCGGTCACTCAAATGGGCGCAGCGAAATCGATCAGATCCTGATCGATCTAAACTATCTTAAGATGGCCGAAGATAAAAAAACCTGGTTTTTCACCGACCCTCAAATCGTCATCGATAATGAAAAAGATATCGATTATGCCGTCGTCGATCTTGAGTGGGGATGGATGATGACTAACTGGTTTGATGACTTGCCGGGGCATAGTTTTTATCTTCGTCCCAGTTTTGGTGTTGGTACGGATCGTCCGACAGAAGGATCTATCGAGTTTGGTTACAAGATCGTCGGATTATAGGGGATGCATAGGTCCCGTCTGATTCGGCTCCTGAATTCCTATTTTTTAGCCAGGGTTGCCGACGGGGACTCGCCAAAAGCTGCCTTGTATTCGATAGCGAATTTTCCAAAATGCGAAAAATTATAACTGATCGCCACCTGGGTTACGGTTGTCGAACCCGGTTCTGCACCAAGTAACTCCAGGTAAGCTGCTTTTAAACGGCGACGCCTCAAAAATGTCATTGGCCCCATGCCGTGTCTTTGCTGGAAGCCACGAGACAAACTTCTGATCGATTTTCCGGATACTTCGGCCAGCGTATCCCTTGTGACCGGATTTTTTAAATTGGCGCAGATGTACTCCTCGGCATAATTGAGATGGGATGAGTTATCGCGTATTTTTTGCTCGGTCTGGTCATTGGCGTATAAAATCAGACTTGCCAGTAGATCGTCTTCCAACGCAAGCAGCACATTCTCGCTTAAAAAATGACCTTGCTGATTCAATTGAGCCCATGCTTTCAAAACTGAACCAACCAATCCACTACCATTTGGGGTATCAAGTAAAACATCTGGAGATATTGGGGCAAGCTCTGCCAAATCGGTTTGCATTAATTTTTGCTGATATTTATTCAGTGGAGAAAGAAAGAAGGCACATACCAGAAAATGGCAATTCTTTTTGCTGGTCAAATCGAGTGGATTTCCGGGGCTCAGTAAATGCGCCACCCTGGATTTATAAGATTTGTTGATCTGACCATCACTGATCGTGAATGGTGAATTCAGGGGTAGGGTTAAACCGTAAAATTCGTTTTGAGGTTCCTTGCAGGCTTTGAAAGAATTTGCATGGAGGCTAAACAACCCTGCTTTATCAAGCTTATGCAGTGAAATCTCGGCATTAAAAACCGATCCAGTCGCTGGCCGAACATGGACGCTTCCAGCAACCGGGGAAAAAAATTCTTCAAACGCAGTTGGATCATTAAAAAACATTAATATCAGTCCAGATTGCCTTGGCGATAAATATTCCCCGAGACAGTAAATTATCAGCTAATTTCGAATTTTGTCCCAAAAAGGACAGCCTGCGGTCTCGAGAATGGTAATGTTCCCATGTTTAGACGCGGGATAGCAAATCAGAGCAGAATATGCACCACAATTTTGCAACGATTAGCGTTATTACGACAGTTAACTTAATGGCCCAAACCAGGTTGATCCATTGGTTTCAGGGTTGAATGTCACCCTGATTCTCGTACAATTTCCGGATCGCAGATTAATACTGATCGCCAGCTGATCTGGTTACTGGCTCACAATTAAGGAAAACGGATGAATATGATGAATTTTAAAAACAATCGTGCCATAACTTTTCTGGCCGGTTTCGGCGCGTGCCTGGCAGTGCTCCTCGTAATGGGTGCAAAGTCTCCCGAAGCGCCATCCCCGGTTAAGCCTGCCTCCGACCGGGACGTTTATTATCCCAACACGGAAGCGCTTGGCAAGGATGAGATGCGTGTCATCGCCTGCGGCACCGGAATGCCGACCACCCGGGCAGCCCAGGCCGCGGCCTGTTTTCTGGTGGAACTTGGCAACGGCGATAAATTCATCTTCGACGTCGGCACTGGCTCGGCCGAACGCATCTCGTCCCTGCAGATCCCGTACGACTATCTCGACAAGATTTTCGTCGGACACCTGCACGCCGACCATATCGGTTCGTTGGCCGAGATTTTCATCGGCGGCGCACTCATGGGCAGACAGAAACCACTTCGAATCTGGGGTCCGAACAGTACGGTTCCTGAGCTCGGCACGGCATATGCGGTGCAGAAGATGAAAGAAATGTACACCTGGGATCTCGCCGGCCGGGTGGGCCTGGTAGATTTTCGGGGTTACTCGCTCGAGGTCAACGAATTCGACTACAAAGGCGAGAACGCTGTGATTTACGAGGACAACGGGGTCACGGTTCGATCGTTTCCCGCAATCCACTCCCTCGACGGACCTGTCAGCTTCAGCCTTGAATGGAATGGACTAAAGTTCGTCTTCGGCTCCGACACTTACCCCAACAAGTGGTTCATCGAATACGCGAAGGACGCGGATCTCGTCGTCCACGAGTGTTTTGTTGCCGCGCCCGACCTGGTAAGAAAGATGCGATTTACACCTGAACAAGCGTTGCTGGTCGGTACTCAGATCCATACGGCACCGGAAGCCTTCGGCAAGGTAATGGAGACGATCAAACCGCGTATGGCGGTCGCCTATCATTTCTTCAAGGACTTTGATACAACCGCATCCGTGAACGACCGCATCCGTACCACCTATGACGGTCCACTGAGTTTGGCAGAGGATTTCATGGTCTGGAACATCACCAAGGACGACATCCGGGTGCGCATGGCGGTCGTGGAAGAAGCCACCTGGGCGCCGCCCCTGGCCGGGAAGCCGCAGCCGCCCGGTGGAGATCCCGACAGGGAAAAATTCAGTAAGGATGCGGGCGTTCCTGTCGAGGCAATTAAATACTCCGATTTCATCATCGGGGGTCGGTGGGGCGAAGTTGACGAGGTGCTCCGCGGGGTCTACAAGGAGGCCAGCGAGGCGCTTGGCCAGGAGTTCCCTTACCCCGAGTCAAAATAGCGATTGCGCCAGCGCTGGTGTGAGGGCATCAGCGCTGGTCGCGTTCCCAGGACATCATGGTGAATTCCGGGGACAGTATACTTATTAGCTAATTGATGACTTGCGGTTTCACGTTTCATCCGCACCGCTCTATCCATGAGTATTCTCCCTGGATACGAGTCGAGTATTGCCTCTGAAAATTTTTATTGGGTATACTGCCCCCGTATTTACAGCTCTATTTGCAGGAGGGCATATGCCCAAAATCAATGCCTTGTTACTACCTTTGCTGATTGGCTTGAGCTGTACTAGCCATGCTCAGGTCTATAAATCCACCGACGCCGACGGCAACGTCGTTTACAGCGACAAGCCCGCGGATGGTGGCGCAGAGATTCAAGTACCCAAGGCCAATGTGGCGGAACCGGTTGAAGCACCGGCGCAGGTACCACCCGAACCCAAACCCGAAGTTATTGTGGAAGAAACACCACAGCCCGAGGTTATCGTCACGGGTGATGATGACGACGATGGAGGCATGGGAATTCGACAGAAGCACCGTAAGGCCAAACAACGAAAGGCGAAAAAGTAAAATCCTCAATTGACATTCCGGGGACAGTATACTTAATTCTAAATATCCCCTTGATAGTTCGCAAAATTTAATCCCTGCGTCATCTTTTCCATTTACGTTTGCAGAATGGAGTAGGGCAGTAGCGTAAGATTTTTCAAATTGATTCTCTTCGCTTTCGCTACTTAACTTGTCAGTACCGCTGAAACACCTGGGAATCTGGAAAACCGGGGGTCTGGCGTGGTACGTCGGCTGTGGCGATGGGGCAGAAATTCAGTTTTTCAGAATGCGGGCCCCGGAATAATATTTTCAGGGTCTGTTACCGAACCAAACTGTGTGAAAACCTTGCAGCGGGTATAATCCGCCTTTCGGTATTAGTGTTGCGCGGTTTAAGAATGCATCTTTAAAGGTATTGTCCATGTGGGAACTGATAAAAAAATGGCGCTATGCCGGCGCCGAACTTACCACGACCGAACGTCGTGAAATGCTGGAGGAGTTATTCGTTTTCGGCAAGGATAACCAGCTGCCGTTTTACAAGCGTATGGCTTTTCTCCTGGTCATCTCCACGATTATTGCCTGCTCCGGACTGCTGGCAGATTCCTCGGCCGTGGTCATCGGCGCTATGTTGGTGGCTCCAATGATGCGGCCGGTTATGATTTCAGCGGCTGCGATCACGCTGGGCTGGAGCCATTATCTCTACCAGGCGTTGTTACTGGTCCTGATAATGGCCATCGGCGCGGTTGGTATAGCCGCAGTTTTAGCGCTCGTCGCTCCGGATCAGCTTAATATTTCCGAACAGGTGCTGGCGCGGACCAAGCCGACCTATTTTGATCTTGTTATCGCCCTGGCAGCGGGTGCCGGTGGCGCTTACACCTTGACGCACAAGGAAAGCAACGCGATTCCGGGCGTGGCCATGGCCGTGGCCTTACTGCCACCCCTGGCATCGACCGGTATTTTGCTGGTGTTCGGCGCTAGCGACCTGGCGCTTAAGGCCTTCGTGCTGTTTTTTACCAACTTCGTCGCCATGGTGCTGTCCGGGACCCTGACCTTTCTCTACCTGGGCGTCTCTCCGCGCAAGGCACGCATCCGTTCTGCGAGCTTAATTCGTAACTACCTGCTGGTTTTTATGGTGCTGGTGTTCGGGGTCTCCGTGCCCTTGTATTTTTACAGTACCGAGGTCTGGTACGACGCCAGGTACAAGGCAAATCAGTCGGAGATAATGCGCGCCTGGTTAAAGGAAAACGATTTTTTGATCGATGACGTCCGACTCGATGAAAAACGCCGTATCCTGTTTTTGAAACTACTGGGTCCCAATCCGCCCCGGTCGGTCGAGACTCTACACACCGAGTTGGAAAGCCGGCTTCGCATCAAGCATGGTGAAAATTTCAAGCCGTTCAGTATCGAGGTGTTATGGACCAAGACTGCGAGTTTCGGCTGGCCCCCGGAACTCTCCTTGCAAAGCGACAAGTTAGGCCTCGAGCGGGATTATTCTGCCCGCCTGCGAGTGCATCCCTGGCGCTGGATAGGCATCCAGTACGCGAACGGTGACTGGTTAAAGCCGGTGCACCGGCAATCCTATGTACTCGAGGCGATTGACGAAGGCTCGATAAAAATATCGACTTACTGTACCAGTGGCACGGCTAAATACGAGCTGAGCCAGGAAGTGATATCGTTAGACCTCGATATCGCCCTCGACGAAAAATGCACGGCTGCGAAGGTTGACAAACGGTTTATCAGCGACCTGAACCAGGTGATTGGCATCAACATTGGAGACGAACAATTGTCGTTGCGTCTCGATAGCGATATCGGGGTGATATATTTCGAGCCGGTGAGGCAGTAACAGGATTGCAATTAAAGGGGACAGTGCCATTGCTGTCCCAGATAACCCCGATTATCATATCAAGCCCAACTGAGGTGATGCGGTACAGGGTTCCGCGGCGGTTTGAAAAGCTGAGTTAAATCTCGCCGGGCAAACAGATTTAAACGAATCAACTAAAAAGGGATCGGTGACAAATGATAACGATTCCTGTTTATCACCGATCCCTTTTAACGCTTTTACTTTTAATACTACGCGCCTCGCAATGACGAACGATGGTGATAGCGTTTAGTCGAGTTTCCAGGCCACCGGGTTGGTGGTCCGGGAACTGATCAGCAGCGCGGTAGCGAATGAGCTCTTCATCTGTCGACCGCAGCGAACCATAAATCCGACGCCCACCTGGCTCGATATCGTGCCCAATTTTTATTTATTGGTCGATGTTATGCGCCTCCAGATATTCCGTGCAGCCGGTGTCATCATCGCTACTCACCAGTTTCCAGACTTGCTCGACGAGAAAGACCGGTACGATGATCTCCGGGATGAGAATCACCCCGCCGACGGTCGCGGCCACGGCTCCACCAGTTGAGGTTTCCACCTGAGGGTTACGCAGTGGTCCATTGACTGTCAGTGCTCCACTGTCTTTGCGAAGCCTCTGCTTCTGCTTAGGTAACAACACCAGGTCGATAGTTTCCTGTCCCAGGTCCAGGGTCGCGGTGCCATCTATTGAAAGATTCGGGCCATCCGCATGCAAAAGCGTACTCCTGGCGATACCCTGATCAATATCGAAACTGGTCATAACACAGCTCAGCGTGGTGTATGAATCGGAGAAAGTAGTCGTCCTCCACAGAAAGCCGTGAATATCCGCCGACAGGAATTCCAGGTGGCTCCTCGGCAAGCGGGCGTTTTCAAGGCTGAAACTGACCTCTCCGGCCAGCTGGGAGGCCAGTTCATGCTCGGAATGCCCTTTACTGTCGATGTCGACATTCAAATGGGCTTTACCCTTCACCTGCACCTCGTTTTGCACCCTGGCGATAATTTTCCCAAGCACCAGGTCATCGGCCGTCAGCTTGAGGTCGATGGAGGGGGTCCCGCGAGTAGACAGTTCGAGGTCGAGGTCCGTCGAGCCGCCTTCGAAGGCCAGACGCATTGGGGATACCTGCAGCAAACCGTCGGTTAGTTTGATCCGGCCTGCCAACTGGCCAATCGCATAATCGATACCGGTAATCTGGTCGATCAATATTTCCAGATCCATATTGAAGTGCTGTAAT